>CAYXXW010000021.1:0-20184 GCA_964469115.1 uncultured Melioribacteraceae bacterium | reverse complement strand
AAAAAAATCATATTATCTTCAAATCTTAAATTAGGTGGTAATGAATCTTATTTAATTTACTTTAATGATTCAAAAGAGTTTGAAATTCGCAATAAAATTTATGGAAATCCAATACAATCTGGAGTAAGTTCCTTTAAACCATTGAGAATTATTGAAAATTCAAATAAAGAAAATTTGTTCCTTTCATTTTGGAGCGAAACATATACACTCTATAAAATAAATTATAATTTAGTTAGTCAACGTGATAACAAAATAGAAAACAGATTTCATTTATTGCAAAACTATCCAAATCCTTTTAATCCAACAACAAAAATTAAGTATTCAATTCCAGTAGGGACAAGTCGCGACTTCTCCCACCAAAGGGTAGTATTAAAAATATATGATTTACTTGGCAAAGAAATAAAAACCCTCTTAAACAAAGAACAATCAGCCGGAGTTTATGAAGTTAAATTTGATGCTTCGAATCTTCCAAGTGGGATTTATTTTTATAGGTTGAAAGCTGGCAGTTTTATTGAAACAAAGAAAATGATTTTATTAAGATAGTTATGATCTCATATTTATACTATATTTAATAATATCGTTGTATCAAAATTTTTGGCTATTTGATAGTATTTTAATATACTTATAAATTATTAACTTTTATTATATTAGGTTATTGCTATGGTCCTTTTGAAAAATTATAAAATTTACAGCTTTTTTATTGTGACAACAGTTATTTTTATTTGTTGCTCTTATAATCAAGCAAATGAAGCAGAAACAAAAATCAACTATATAAACTGGTCAAATACTGGATATAAAAATATTCACATTGATCCTATAACCCAAAAGATAAATAGATTAGTTGTTCCTCCTCCATCAAATGATCCAGATGTAAATTATAGAAACATTATTCAGAAAATAAAAGAAGCTTCAAAAAAAGATGGCATTAATTCAGTTATCTTAGATAATGGCACATATAATATTTCAACTCCAATAGTATTTAGTTTTGGGATGGATGGTATTGTGTTAAAAGGTTCTAAAAATTCTGAAATTAAATTTATTGGTAAGTCGAACAAAGCTGCTGACATAATTAAAGTAATGGGTAAGCCATCTAACTGGGCAGTTGCTGAACAGATTTCTTCTTATGATGATTCAACTAGAACAATAAGTCTTAACAAATTACTTTCCAACACTAGTGTTGGTGATTACCTAGAAATTAGAATACCCAATGGCAGCTGGCACGACTCGAAAAATCATAAGAGTTGGAATCCGCAAAATTATCTTGGAACCATTATTTTGATTACTAACATCGATAAGAAAACTAACACTTATTTTTTAAATCAAAGTATCCAAACTGAATGGGAATTATCGCGTAAAGAAAATTTGAAACCTCAGGTTGCCAAATTTAATCCTATTAAAGAGATAGGAATTGAATCACTGAAACTTTCAACTGATAACATAAATAACCGTCAAGGCTTTAATATTAATTTTTCTTATGCAGCCAATTGTTGGGTAGATAATATTGAATCAGCTTATGCAGCAAGTGTACATATAAATATTGGTAATTCCACATCTATTGAAGTTAGAAATTCTACCTTGCATCATGCAAAAGATTATGGCAATCCCGCTGTTCCGGAAGAGAATTTAATTGCTGGAACAGGTTATGGAGTCAATGTTGCAAGATCATCAAATTGCCTAATTGAGAATAATACATTTTACCATTTGCGCCATGCAATGATTATTGCCTTAGGTTCTAATAGAAATGTTTTTGGTTACAATCATTCTTATGATCAGTTTTCTTATCCGGTTAAGAATTTATCTGATCTTAACTTACATGGTCATTTCCCATATAATAACTTATTTGAGGGCAATATTGTCGACAGAATTCATGCCGACCAATGGTGGGGAAGTAATGGACCAAATAATACATTTTTAGGTAATATTGTAAAAAAGGGAAAAATAAAATTGGAAAAAACTAATGATGCCCATCTAATTAACAATGAAGCAGAAGTAGATCTGATTGATAGTAAGGTGAAAATGGATACGCTCGAGATCGATACTTTAGAAAAAACTTCAGAAACTGACCATGCTAAGGTCTTAAGAATTAAAAAAATATCTCTATATAAAAACGATGATTCTCAAAAAAAGTGATCTAAATAGTCATTTATATACTTGAAAATATTTTTTTAAATATGTCTCAAAATCTCACATAAACTTCCGACAATAACTTAGTAATATTATTAAAAAGATATTTTATAAGACACTTAATTCTCTTATTTTACTTAAACTTAAATTATGTGTCTTGTTTTAAGTCACATTTTAAAAGATTGTTAAGTTAATTCAAACTTTTTTGTTTGGTTTTTGAAATTAGGTTCTAATTATTAATCATAATAAAATGATTTTTCTTTTGTGGAGGTAATTTTAATGAAAGTCCCCTTTTTAGATCTTAAAGCGCAGTATAATAGTATTAAAGATGAAGTTCTTCCAGAAATTCATAATGTACTTGATAATACTGCTTACGTAATGGGCAAACCCGTTTTTAGTTTCGAAGAAAATTTTGCAAAAGAACATAGTGTTAATCACTGTGTTGCTTTAAGTTCCGGTACAGACGGAAACCACGTTGCACTTTGGGCTTTAGATATTAAAGCCGGCGACGAAATAATTATACCAGCTAATACATTTATTGCAACTGCATGGGGCGCTACACTTTGCGGTGCAACTCCTGTTTTTGTAGACTGTCATCCGGAAAGTTATAATCTTGATCCCGCAAAAGTTGAAGCTGCTATAACACCAAAAACCAAAGCAATTGTTGCGGTTCATCTTTATGGTCAACCTGCTGATATGGATCCTTTAGCAGAAATTGCAAAAAAACACAATTTATATTTATCGGAAGATGCTGCTCAGGCTCACTTTGCTGAATACAAAGGTAAAAGAATAGGTGGTTTATCTGATGTAGCTTCTTATAGTTTTTATCCGGGTAAAAACTTAGGTGCTTACGGAGAAGGCGGTGCAATTACAACTAATAATGAAGAACTAGCTACTAAAGCTAAAATGATTAGAGATCATGGTGGCAAAGAAAAATACAATCATGAAATTTACGGAACAAATTATCGTATGGAAGGTATTCAAGGTGCTGTGCTAGGTGTTAAGTTAAGACATCTTGATAAGTGGACTGATGGAAGAAGAAGAGTTGCTCAAAAATACAGAGATCTTCTCTCTGATATTCCCGAATTAAAGCTACCTTTTGAAATGGATTATGCAAAACATGTTTATCATTTATTTGTTGTTCAGGTTAAAGGTAGAGATGGTGAAGAAAGATCAAAAAGAAGAGATGAACTTCAAAAATTCTTGGGTGAAAATGAAGTTGCTTCCGGTTTGCATTATCCTGTTCCGCTTCATGAACAGAAATGTTTTGAACACCTAGGGTATAAGAAAGGTGATTTCCCAGTAACTGAAGAATTAGCTGAGCAAGGTTTATCTTTGCCAATGTTTGCTGAATTAACAGATGAACAGATTAAGTTTGTTTCGGATACTATACACAAATTTTTTGAATAATTTTATTGTGAAAATATAGAGGTAAAAAATGAAAGTAGGTATAATAGGTTTAGGTTATTGGGGTCCAAACTTAATTCGTAATTTTTTAGCACATCCTGAAATTGATACGGTTTACGGCTGTGACCTAAGCGACGATAGACTAAACTTTATTAAAAGTAGATTCCCTTCTGCAGAATTGATGAAAGATTATAACGAAATGCTGAAGAAAGATATTGATATTGTCGCAGTTGCAACTCCGGTTGATACTCACTTTAAATTTGCTAAAATGGCACTTGATGCCGGAAAACATATTTGGGTAGAAAAACCATTTACTGCAACTTCTGATGAAGCAAAAGAGCTGATAAATTTAGCTGAACAGAAAAACTTAAAAATATTTGTTGATCATACTTTTATTTATACCGGAGCAGTGAGAAAAATGAGAGAGTTGGTTGATGCCGGTGAAATTGGTGAAATAAAATATTTTGATTCAGTGAGAATAAATTTAGGTCTATTCCAGCATGATGTAAATGTAATTTGGGATCTAGCTCCACATGATCTCTCAATAATGCAGTATTTAATGCCGCATGAAAAGGTGGTTGCAGTTTCAGCTCATGGAATTGCAAATTATTATGATCACGAGAACGTTGCTCACCTTTCTGTTTACTTTGAAAATAACTGTTTTGCACATTTTCATGTTAACTGGACTTCACCCGTCAAGATCAGAAAAATGCTGGTCGGTGGCGATAAGAAAATGTTAGTTTTTGATGACATGGAAAACTTTGAGAAAATTAAAATTTATGATGCTGGAGTTAATGTTTCAACAACAGAAAAAATTCATGAAGCTTTAGTCCAGTATAGAATGGGTGACATGCATTCCCCCAAAGTAATTGCAACTGAAGCGCTTGCTTTAGGGGTAGCTGAAATAGTTAATTCAATTAAAGATGACCGTCAGCCATTAACAAGCGGAATAGATGGTTTACATGTTGTTGAAATTCTTGAAGCAAGTGAAAAGTCAATTAAAAATAAAGGAAAGTTAATAGAAATTAATCAACGTGAGTTGGTTAAATAAACCGAGTAATTTATGGAAAAGAAAAATATTAATAATGTTAAACTTGGTAAAGATGTTAAAATATTCGATTTTGTAAACCTTTACGGCTGTTCAATTGATGACGGCAGTAAGGTCGGTACATTTGTAGAAATTCAGAAGGGTGCTTCAATTGGTAAGAATTGCAAAATATCTTCTCACACCTTTATTTGTGAAGGTGTACACATTGGTGATGGTGTTTTTGTTGGCCATAACGTAACATTTATTAATGATAAATATCCCCGCTCGGTTAATCTTGATGGAAGTATGCAGATAGACGAAGATTGGAAACTGGAAGAAACTTTTGTAGAAAAAGGCGCTTCAATTGGTTCATCTTCAACAATTATGTGCGGCATTACAATTGGTGAAAATTCAATTGTTGGTGCAGGAGCAGTTGTAACCAAAGATGTTCCGCCAAATTCAGTCGTAGCAGGAGTTCCAGCAAAGGTTATTAAAAAACTTTAATTCAAGTTCGATATTAATTAGTTCAAAATTAACCCAACTTTAAAAGTTGGGTTTTTTTATGCATAGTTGTTTTAGAAAAAATGACTTATTTTTCTTTATTACTAATTTCCAACACAAAATATTATATTTATCTCTTATATTAGATTTTTTAGTGCTCAAAGTTGGAAATAAATTTAACACTAAAATATTAATTAAGTGAAAAAATACAATTATATCATTATTGGTGCTGGCATTGTTGGATTGGCAACTGCAATAAATTTACTTAAAAATAATTCTAAAATAAGAATACTGGTTATAGAAAAAGAATCAATATTAGGAAAACACCAGACTGGAAATAATAGCGGAGTAATTCATTCAGGAATTTATTATAAACCGGGAAGTGCCAAAGCAATAAATTGTAAAAAAGGTTATAAATTACTTCTAGATTATTGCAATGAAAATGAAATACCTTACGACCTTTGCGGTAAACTTATTGTTGCAACAAATAAATCGGAAGAAGTTGAGTTAACAAAAATATATAACTGTGGTATTGAGAACGGATTAGAAAATTTAGGAATTATCACTAAAGATAGAATAAAAGAATATGAACCATATTCGGCCGGTACTAAAGCAATCTATGTGCCCCAAACCGGAATTATTGACTTTAACGTGGTGTTGCGTAAATTTGCTGAAACATTAAAAAAGCAAGATTGTGAAATTATTTTTAATTCAGAGGTAAATGATCTTAAACAGAAAAGTGATACCGTTGAAGTGATTTGTGGCGATAAAAGTTATGAGTCTGAGTTTGTAATAGGCTGTGCGGGACTTCAATCTGATAGACTTGCAAAAAAATCGAATAAAGATTTAGATCTTAGAATCATTCCATTTAGAGGGGAATATTATAAATTAAGAAAAGATAAAGAACATCTGGTCAAAACTTTAATTTACCCTGTTCCTGATCCTAGTTTCCCATTTCTCGGTGTTCACTTTACAAAAAAAATAAACGGGGAAGTTGAAGCTGGACCAAATGCGGTATTGTCTTTTAAGAGGGAAGGATACAGCAAGTTTAGTTTTAATCTAAAAGATTCATGGGAAACATTCAGCTGGAGCGGATTTCACAAAGTTGCACTATCATATTGGAAAACCGGATTTGGAGAATTTTATCGATCTTACAATAAATTAGCATTCACAAGAGCATTAAAGAAATTAGTTCCTCAAATTGAAACTGAAGATTTAATTGTTGGTGGAGCCGGAGTTAGAGCGCAAGCTTGTGATAGTAAAGGCGAGCTCTTAGATGATTTTGTTTTTGTGAAATCTGATAGAGTACTTCATGTTTGTAACGCACCATCACCGGCGGCAACTGCATCTTTAGCTATTGGTGAAAAAATAACCGAAATGATTTTGAACTAGAGATAAAAGTTTGAACAAAAAATTAGAAAAATTATTTGTAGTCGGTATTGATTTTTTTACTATAAATCTTACTTGGATAGCTTATTACTTTGTAAGAGTTGAATCGGGATTATTCAATATTTTTACTTCCCCTGAATTCTTCTTTAGTATGATTTTTATCTATTTATACTGGCTGCTCATATTTACTTTTGTTGGAATGTACCGAACCTGGTTTGCAAGCTCCCGTTTTGATGAGCTGACCACACTGTTTAAAGCAAGCTTTATTGGAATTTTTATTCTCTTCACTGTCATTTTTTCAGATGATGTTGCTCATGGTGTTCAGAATGCTAATAGATTTTTAATCTTTTTTTACTGGGGGATTTTCCTTGCAGTTGTTGGCTTTGGTCGACTGTTTGTCAGAAGTCTCCAGAGAAATTTACTCATAAAAGGTGTTGGCAGAAGAAATGTAATTATTGTCGGATACAATTCCAAAGCGATGGAAATTCACAGAACAATTAAAAAATCTAGAGGTTTAGGATTAGATGTAGTCGGTTATGTTGCTGTAAAAAATAAAAATATTGGAAAGCGTTTTGATGGTGTTGAGGTTTTAGACAGTGTACACAATGTTGAAAAAGTTATTCACAAAGTTAATGCCGAAGAATTAATTTTTGCATTAGAAAAACATGAAGATGATATACTCATTGAAGTGATCAGCAAGTGTGAAGATGAAAAAGTAAATCTCAAAATTGTTCCGGATCTTTATGATATTATAAGCGGACAAGCCAGAACAATGCAGATTTATGGTTTCCCGCTTATTGATATTATGCCTCAGCTAATGCCTGAATGGGAAAAAAAAGTTAAACGGGTATTAGATGTTTTATTCTCATTTGTGGTTTTGCTAGTTACTTTGCCAATTACCTCAATTGTTTCGATCTGGATTAAATTAGATAGTAAGGGTCCAATAATTTTTAAGCAGAAGAGAACCGGACAGAACAGTAAAGAGTTTAATGTTTATAAGTTTCGTTCAATGGTACAAGATGCTGAGAAGAAATCGGGCCCGGTTTGGTCAACAAAATACGATCCGCGTATTACAAATATAGGTAAGTTCATTCGCAGAGTAAGAATAGATGAAATCCCTCAAATGTTAAATGTGCTTAAAGGGGAAATGAGTTTGGTTGGACCAAGACCAGAAAGACCTTACTTTGTTGAAAAATTATCTAAAGAGATTCCAATGTATAAAAGAAGATTGAAAGTAAGACCCGGAGTAACTGGCTGGGCTCAGGTTAAACATAAATATGATGAAACGATTGAAGATGTAAATATAAAACTAAGATATGATTTATTTTATATTGAAAATATGTCATTAAGAATGGATTTTAAAATTTTATTTAGAACTATATTTGTTGTAACTTTTGGAAAAGGGCATTTTGAGTGAAATCAATTATTATTATACCAACTTACGACGAGTTAAATAATATCCAGAAATTAGTTCCGGAGCTATTAGAGCTTTACAGTGATTTGGATATTCTTGTTGTTGACGATAATTCACCTGACGGTACTGGTGATTATATCAGGGAATTGGGCAAAAGTAATCCTCGTGTAAAGCTCATAGCAAGGGGAGGAAAGCTTGGATTGGGAACGGCATATGTTGCCGGATATAGGTATATGTTGAAAAATGGTTATGATTTTGCCTTTCAAATGGATGCTGATTATTCTCATGATCCGAGAGAAATAGCAAACTTCAAAAAATATTTAGATGATTATGATTTAATAATCGGTAGCCGTTATATTCAAGGTGTAAATGTAATTAACTGGCCTATGCGCAGATTATTGCTTAGCTACTTTGCGAATTATTATACAAAAATTATTACAGGACTTCCTCTCAAAGATAGTACAGGTGGATTTAAATGCTTTAAAAGGAAAGTTCTTGAAGCAATTGATCTTGACCACATAAAATCAAATGGTTACTCCTTCCAAATAGAAATGAATTACAAGGCTTGGATAAAAGGATTTAAATTGAAGGAAGTTTCAATAATATTTATGGACCGTGTTGCCGGAACATCAAAAATGTCTAAGCAAATTGTTAGAGAAGCAATCTTCAGAGTCTGGAAATTACGATTTAGAAAAATGTTAGGAATATTAAAATAAGTTAAATGATAGATCTTTCAATTATAATAGTAAATTATAACGTTAAAGAATTCCTTCTTAACTTGTTGGATTCTATCAAACACGCCTCTAAAAACATCTCTACAGAAATTATTGTTGTAGATAACAATTCAGATGATGACAGCATTCAGCTGCTTAAAAATAAATTCCCGTCGGTTATTACTATTGAAAATAAAATCAATGTTGGTTTTGGCATAGCAAATAATCAAGCTTTGGAAATTTGTAAAGGGAAATACATACTTCTAATAAATCCGGATACTCTTGTTCGTGAAGATACATTTGAAAAAATGATAAACTATTTGAGTAAGAATAAAGATATAGGTTTGGCCGGATGTAAAGTACTAAATCCCGATGGCTCACTTCAATTAGCATGCAGAAGGAGTTTCCCAAAACCATGGGTATCATTCACTAAAGTAACCGGTTTAAGTTCACTTTTTCCCAAAAGCAAATTATTTGCAAAGTATAACCTTACATATTTAGATGAGAATAAATCTTATGAGGTAGATGCCGTTTCCGGTTCTTTTATGATGTTAACCAGAGAAACTTATGAGAAGGTCGGTGGGTTTGACACTGATTTTTTTATGTATGGCGAAGATCTCGATCTCTGTTACAGAGTTCAGAAAAATGGTTATAAAGTTTTTTATGTAAATGAAACGGAAATAATTCACTACAAAGGTGAAAGTACAAAAAGAAGTAAAATTGATGAAACCAAAATTTTTTACGATGCAATGCATCTTTTTGTAAAAAAGCATTTTTCTTCATCTTTTCTTGTAGGGGCAATTCTTCAATTTGGAATAATATTGAGAAAGCTGCTTGCTTTTGCAAATGTTAATAAATACATAATAATTGGGATGATAATTGACTTTGTTTCATTCTATTTTTTAATTCATATTGCCGAAGATTTGTATGCAGATGATAGATGGATTGGATTCCCCGAAATGTTTAAACCTTGGGTATACATTCTTCCATCCATATTTCAAGTTTTGATCTCAGCTGCATTTGGAGCTTATAAAAGAAACTCTCTTTCCGTTTTAAGAAGTCTTATCTCTCTTTCAGTTGGGTTGGTTATAATTACATCCTCTACTTTCTTTCTTAAACAGTATGCTTTTAGTCGTGCAGTTGTTCTTATCATATTTGGTTTTGCCGCCATCTTCTTTTCATTTTGGAGAATAATTTTAAAATTTACTTTTCTAAAAAGCGGATTGAGTGATGAATCTAAAACCAATGCACTAATTGTTGGCACGGATACTAAAGCTGTTGAATTGGCAAAAAAATTATTTGATAATATTTCTAGTCAATATAAAATAGTTGGTTTGATTGGAGAGGATATTCTGGAAATTGGAAATATTTATGGTTCAACATCAGTTGTAGGAACAATTGGAAACCTAAAAAAGATAATTAGAGAAAAAGGAATTAGAAATGTTATTTTTTCCTCAGAGTCAATTGAGTTTGATAAAATGTTTTCAACAGTTGCAGAATGTCAGGGGGAAAACGTAAATTTTATGATCAGTGGAAATGAGCTTAATTATATGGTGGGCAAATCAAATATTACACATATTGAAAATGTGCCGCTCCTAAAAGTTCACTATAATATTGCGTTAACAACTCATAAAATCATTAAGCGAATTTTTGATCTAGTTTTATCATCTTTGATTACGATTTTTATTTATCCATTAGTATTTGTAACTTCAAAAATAAATTCAACCAAAGGTGATTTTGTAAAACTAATTCTTAATGTTCCATCTGTACTCTCAGGCGGAAAAAGTTTTGTCGGCCCAATGCAGAATTCAGAAAATTCGGAATTATTTCTAGGTAAACTTGGAATAACAGGGTTATGGTATCTTGAAAATATTAAAAAAAATGATACAGTAGAAAACAGAAGATTAGATTTATTTTATGCAAAAAATCAAAATATATGGTTAGATTTAGAAATTATAGGAAAATCAATTTCAAAAACTTTGAGCGGACGGAATAAAAATGGCTAAAAATATATTAGAATTTGAAAAACCAATATTTGAGCTTGAACAAAAAATTGATGAAATGAAAAAGCTTGAAGATAATTTGGATATAAAAAATGAAATTGATAATCTTGAAGATAAAGTGAACATGCTAAAAAAAAATGTTTACGATAATCTTACAAGATGGCAGAGAGTTCAGCTAGCAAGGCACCCCGAAAGACCTTATACACTTGATTACATTTATTTAATGACGGATAACTTTATTGAACTTCACGGTGACAGATATTTCAAAGATGATAAAGCAATCGTAGGCGGATTTGCAATGCTTGGTGAAGAGAAAGTTATGATAATAGGTCACCAAAAAGGACGCGATACAAAAAGTAATCTGGAACGTAATTTTGGAATGCCTAATCCTGAAGGTTACCGTAAGGCTTTACGATTAATGAAACTTGCAGAAAAATTCAATAAGCCCATAATTACTTTACTTGATACGCCAGGTGCTTATCCCGGAATTGAAGCTGAGGAGAGGGGACAGGCAGAAGCAATTGCCAAAAATTTATTTGAGATGAGTAAACTTAAAGTTCCCGTTATTGTAGTAATTATTGGTGAAGGTGCAAGCGGCGGTGCATTAGGTATGGGAGTTGGCAACAGAGTTTTAATGCTTGAAAATACTTGGTATTCTGTAATTAGTCCTGAATCATGTTCGAGTATATTATGGAGAAGCTGGGAATATAAAGAACAAGCAGCTGAAGCTCTTAAGCTTACTGCCCCCGATTTATTAGAACTTAAAATAATTGATAGAATTGTACCAGAACCTCTGGGCGGCGCACATCGTGATTATAAAAAAATAGCAAGTACCCTTAAAGATGTCCTGTTAGAGGAAATTGAGAATTTGAGAAAAATAAAACCTGATAAACTAATGCAGAACAGAATTGAAAAATTTGGTAAGATGGGAGTCTTTGAGGAATAGTCTATGGTTTCTCACACAACAAGTATTCGTGTAAGATATGCCGATACCGACAAAATGCAGTTTGTATATAACGGAAAATATCTCGAATATTTTGAAGTTGGCAGATCAGAATTATTACGAAGCTGTGGACTACCTTACAGCAAATTAGAAGAAGACGGGCATCAGCTTCCACTTATTGAGGCAGGATTAAAATATAAAAATCCTGCTAATTATGATGATGTGTTACTAATTAGAGCTAACTTGAATGAGCTTTATTCAGCAAAGGTTCACATAGAATACGAAATAACAAAGGAAAAGGATAAGACTTTAATTGCAACCGGATTTACAACACATATGTTTATCAGAACAGAAACTAAAAGACCAACAAAACCACCCCAAATATACATAGATGCACTCAACAAATATTTCTCCAAATAATCTGGACGATATTATCTTAAATGATTGAGAAACTTAAGGAACTAACTAAAGATACTGCACTTTACGGAATCAGCACTATAATAGGCAGATTTTTGGGATTTATACTTGTTCCTTTTTATACGAATGTCTTTTCTCCCGAAGAGTTTGGAATCCAGTCCTACATCTATGCGTTTTTAGCTTTTGGCGGGATTGCCTATATATACGGTATGGATGCGGCATTTATGAAGTATGCAACCGTTATTGAAAAAGATAAGAAAAAAGTTTTCTCAACGGGCTATATTTTTGTTTCAGTAACAACTCTTTTATTATCGCTTGTATTGTTTATAAGCCACTCTTGGATTGCAGACCAAGTTGATCTAGCTAATTACTCTAAAATATTCCTTTATGTAATTGGAATTTTATTTTTAGATACAGCTACCTTAATTCCTTTCTCGGAATTACGTTTGGAAAGAAAAGCGGGTCGTTTTGCTACAATTAGAATAATAAATATTTTTATTAATGTATCATGCAATTTTATTTTAATTCTAGTTTATAAATTTGGAATTGAAGCAATATTCATAAGCAATTTAATAGCTTCTATCTTTTCTTTTATCGCTTTACTGCCAACAATTTTTGAAAACCTTCAATGGGCAATTGATAAACCATATCTAAAAAAAATGCTGTTCTTCGGAATTACATATTTACCGGCCAGTGTTGCTTCAATGATAGTTCAAGTAATTGATGTCCCCATAATTAGAGCACTAACTGATGAAGCTACTTTGGGTATTTACAGAGCTAATTATAAACTTGGCATTTTTATGATGCTGTTTGTTTCAATGTTCCATTACGCTTGGCAGCCATTCTTTTTAACTAATGCGAAAGAAGAGAATGCAAAGAAAATATTTTCAAAAGTTCTTAGTCTGTTTCTAATTTTTACCAGTTTTATTTGGGTTGTGCTGTCATTATTTATTGAAGATTTAGCAAGGATTGAATTTTTAAATGGACGAACCTTAATTGGTTCTCAGTATCTTGTAGGAATTTATATTGTACCAATTATTCTTCTTGCTTATATATTTCATGGATTGTACATAAATTTTATAGCTGGAATTTATCTTGAAGAGAAAACAAAGTACCTACCTATTATTACAGGTATTGGAGCACTTTTAAATATTTTAAGTAATTTTATTTTAGTCCCTAAAATTGGAATTCTTGGCGGTGCAATTTCCACCTTATTAAGCTACATTGCAATGAGTGTGGGAATATTTTTTGTATCTCAAAAGTTTTATAAAATTAATTATGAGTATGATATTATAGTAAAAGTATTTGTTGTTATTACAATTATTTCGGTAATTTTTTACTACTTCTCATCTACTGATTCACTTACTATCCCCATTAAAATTTTATTATTAGTAATTTTTATTACCTTATTCTTTCTTTTGAAGATCATTAAAACTTCCGACATAAAATCTTCTATTAATATGTTGCTGAGAAAATAAACGCTCAAAATTGTCAAACAGATTTTTGTATCTTCTTGCTGACATTTATGCTTACTATGAAAATAATATTTGCCTAAAAATTGATCAGATTACAGGTGATTTTTATGTGTACAAGATTTGTTTTCAACTTCAAATTTTTTCTTACCTTTTTTTTTTATAAATTCATTTAGTAATTCTAACCTTTACTTCTCCAAAAATTGATGAAAAAAATTGATTTACAAATAAAACGTCTGAGTAATTTATTCGCTGATATTCCACTTCCAAAATATGAAACTGAGGGAAGTTCTGGAATGGATGTCAGAGCTGCTGTCGAGAATCAAGTTACCATTGCTTCTGGTAAAGTTGCTCTTGTACTAACAAATTTGTCTGTAGAAATTCCCATTGGTTATGAAATTCAAGTAAGACCAAGAAGCGGGCTTGCTGCAAAATATGGCATTGGGGTTCTAAATTCACCTGGTACAATAGATTCAGATTATCGTGGTGAGATTAAAGTGATTCTCTTTAATTTTGGGGAAAAAGATTTTATTATTACTAGAGGCGACAGAATTGCTCAGCTTGTTATTGCAGAAGTAATTTTGGCCGAAGTAAAAGAAGTAACAGATCTGAACACTTCGATTAGGGGCGAAGGAGGTTTTGGACATACAGGGAAAGCATAAAATAAATTTCAATATTGAAAGTTCTAAGTTCAAAAATAGAAAAATAATAAGTAGTTATTTCGGAATTTGAAATTTGTATTTTCTCATTTATTTGATTATCCTTTCTTTGAATTCCTCTCATTTTGTTGCAACTAATTTCCAAAAATATTTTTTGGTATTATAAATATTATGTGCGATTTTGTTCATCTTCATAATCACTCACATTACAGTCTGCAGGACGCAGCTTGCACTATAGATTCACTCATTACCGCGACTCAAAAAAATAATATGCATGCCCTTGCACTCACCGATCATGGTGTGATGTTCGGAATTTCGGAATTCTATAAAAAAGCAAAAAAGGCTGACATCAAACCAATAATTGGTATGGAAGCTTATATAAATTTTGAGGGCAGTAGGTTTGAGAGAGGTGAGAAAAATGTCGGTCGTAAAAAATCCAAACATTACAATCACCTTGTAATTATTGCTAAAAACGACATTGGTTATAAAAATTTAATAAAGCTCACAACTCAGGGTTTTACAGAAGGATTCTACTACAAACCTAGAATTGATCTTGAATTGCTCAGGGAAAGATCAGAAGGACTCATCTGTACTTCCGCATGTTTAGCCGGACCGGTGTCCAGTCATTTATTAAATGGCGATTTCAGTAAAGCCAGGGAAAATTCCATCATACTTCAAGAAATATTTGGAGACGATTTTTATTTGGAGTTACAGGATCACGGTCAAGAAGAGGATAAACCAATTCTGGAAGGCGTGCCCAAGCTTTCGAAAGAGCTAAGTATTCCGATGATCTGTACAAATGATATTCATTATATAGAAAAAGAACATGCGATTGCTCATAATATTTTGCTGCTGCTTTCTGATAAAACAGGTAATAAAGATTACCGCGATTTAAGATACAGCACTGATGAAATCTACTTTAAATCCTCTGAACAAATGAAAGTGCTGTTCAAAGATTATAAAGGTGCAATTGAAAATACACTTGCGATAGAAGAAAAAGTAAATGTAAATCTCGACTTTGAAAAATTCCACTACCCAATATTTCCAATTCCAAAAGAATCCAAAGCAAAAAATCTTGATGAGTATTTTGAATTTTTAGCCAAACAAGGTTTGGATAAAAGATTTAAGACTATCAACAAAGACATTGAGGATAGATTTAACTACGAAGTAAATATTATTAAATCAATGGGCTACTCAGGTTATTTTCTAATAACCCAAGATTTTATAAATGCCGCTAAACAAAAAGGAATTCCTGTTGGTCCCGGTAGAGGAAGCGCAGCCGGAAGTTTGGTCGCATACTCTTTAGGAATTACAAATGTTAATCCGCTTGAATACAATTTACTTTTTGAGAGATTTCTAAATCCTTCTCGTAAATCAATGCCCGATATTGATATTGATTTTGCAGATGATCAGCGTGGCGAAGTAATTGATTATGTAAAAGAAAAGTATGGAGAGAAATCTGTAAGTCAGATTGTTACTTTTAACCGTTTATCATCTAAAGCAGTTTTGCGCGATGTTGCCAGAGTACTTAGCATTCCTATTCCAACCGTTAACAATATTACCAAATGGATTCCTTCAAAATTCGGAAGAGTCTTTACAATTGATCAAGCTCTTGATGAAGTGCCCGAATTAAAATGGGTAAAAGATTCAAAAGATGAACCAATAAAGAATTTGTTGAAATATGCCAGAATATTGGAAGGGATGAATCGTAATGCATCCAAGCATGCTGCAGGTGTTGTAATTACTCCCGGTGAAGTTAGTGATCTTGTTCCGTTAGCATCGGCTGGTGCAAATGGCGATATGGTTACGCAATACAATATGAAGGAATTGGATTCTGCCGGTATTCTTAAAATGGATTTTTTGGGATTACGTACATTAACGATTATACGCGATGCAATTGATTTAATTGAGCAGACACAGAATAAGAAAATCGATATAGATGATATTCCAATCGATGATCCAAGAACATACAAGCTATTCTCAAAGGGACAAACAACCGGTGTGTTCCAGTTTGAATCTGCACCGATGAAAGAGCACCTCAAGAATTTAAAGCCAACAAGCATCAATGATCTTTCTGCGATGAATGCGTTATATCGTCCCGGTCCGATGGAATTTATTGCTGATTTTATTGACCGCAAGCACGGTAGAAAACCGATTGAATATTTACATCCTCTGCTTGCAGAAATATTGAGTGAGACCTACGGAATTATTGTTTATCAGGAGCAAGTTATTCAGATAGCCAATAAAATTGCCGGAATGTCTCTTGCCGAAGCCGACATTTTAAGAAGGGCAATGGGTAAAAAAGATCTTGAAGAAATGAAAAGGCAGAAAACTAATTTTGTCCAGGGTGCGGTTGAAAATAAAATACCAAAAAAGATAGCTGAAGAAATTTTTGTTGTAATAGATAAATTTGCAAATTACGGTTTTAATAAAAGTCATGCCGTCGCTTATAGTTTTGTTGCTTATGAAACAGCTTATCTAAAAGCTAATTATCCAGCAGAGTTTTTAGCGGCAAACCTTACAAATGAATTTGGTAATCCTGATAAAGTTACACTTCTTCTGGATGATTGCAGAAAACAAAAAATTCATGTTATGTCGCCCGATATAAACAAACCATCTGTAAAATTTAATGTGGAGAATGGAGAAATTGTTTTTGGAATGTCGGCTATTAAAAATGTGGGTGTTAACGCAGTAAAAGAAATAGAACGTGCCCATAAAGAACTTGGAAGAAAGATTAAAAGTATTTATGATTTTACATCAAATGTTGATACACGTATTGTTAATAAAAGAGCATTAGAGGGTCTAGTTTTAGCAGGTGCATTTGATGCCGTTTCAGGGAATAGAGCGCAAAATTTTGCATCAATAGAAAATGCATTGTCGTTTGGCGGTAAAATGCAATCTGCGGCCATTAATCAAAAAGAAAGTTTGTTTGGCGAGGCTGAACTTAATATGGCAATTGAGGAACCGGAATTACCGGATGTTGAAAATTGGACTCACAAAGATCAGCTTGCTAGAGAAAGAGAAGCTCTAGGTTTTTATTTATCGGATCATCCGCTTAGAAAGTTTGAAGCCGAATACAATTCATTCTCTACTATTAAATTAGGGGATCCTGATACATTTAATAATGTAGATTTTGTGCGGGCTTGTGGAGTGGTTACGGCAGTAAGAACAAGAATTGATAAATCGGGTAGAAATATGGCTTTCTTTAAATTAGATGATTTTACCGGTTCCTGTGAATGTATAATGTTTGGTAAAGTATATAGTGAATGCGGGGAACTAATAGTGCCCGAATCAACAATTATGGTAATGGGAAGATTGGAGAGCAGCGGAGATGCGGTTAAACTTCATGCCGAGGAAGTAATTGATCTTTCTAAAGCAGCTGAGAAATTGACAAAGAGTATTGGAATATTGGTTGATATTGAGAAGCATAATGAATCGACGGTAAGTGAAATTAAATCTGTTTTTGAAAAAAATTCTGGGAAGATACCTGTAATTATTTATTTAAGAACAAATGGTACATCAAAAAGATTTGTTGTTGACTATAAAGTAAATTTAACGGATAAATTTTTAAGTAGTATTCAATCATTATTGGGTGAGGATTCTATCGCCTATCAAACAATGTAAAGTTTTTGCAAATTCTAATTAATATTTAATAATTGGGAATTTGGTTAAACTTTCTTATTTTCATAACTTTTCAAAATCAATATAAAACAGAAGGGAAATATGACACAAAAATGGGCATTAATACTTGGTGCTTCAAGTGGATTTGGCGGAGCTTCTGCTATTGAACTTGCAAAAAATGATTACCACATTTTAGGTATTCATTTAGATAGACAAAGCACTATGCATAAAGTTTCTGCTATTATAAAGAAAATTGAAAAGACTGGGCATAAAGCAGTTTTCTTTAACATGAATGCAGCTGACCAGCTGAAGAGAAATGATACTCTCGATGAAATAAAAGAAAGATTTGCTACTAAGGAACATCCTCATATAAATGTTTTAATTCATTCTCTGGCTTTTGGTACACTGAAACCATTTATAACTAAATCTCCCAATGATGCTATCACAAAATCACAAATGGAAATGACTTTAGATGTTATGGCTCATTCACTGGTTTATTGGACTCAAGGATTGGTTCAAAGAGATCTGCTTGCAAAAGGTGCCAGAATTTTTACTCTTACAAGTGCAGGCTCGCAACAAGTTATTCCAACATACGGTGCCGTTTCTGCCGCAAAAGCCGCAGTTGAGGCCCATATAAGACAACTTTCTGTAGAGCTTGGATCAATGAAAGTTACTGCAAATGCAATTATGGCAGGTGTAACAGATACTCCGGCTGTTAGAAAAATTCCTGGTAACGAATTAATGCTTAAGGCAGCTCAAGAAAAAAATCCAATGGGTAAATTAACTACTCCGGAAGAAGTAGCTAAAGCAATAGTTCTGCTTTGCCGTCCGGAAGCTGATTGGATGACCGGAAATGTTATTGGTGTTGATGGCGGTGAATACAATGTAAGTTATACAGGCGAAACAATTTGTAAACCAATTAAGTAATTTCTAACATAATTTAAGGGTCTATCATGTTTGAATTCGGGTTCACTGAAGAACAGAAAATGTTACGCGAAATGGTTAAAGATTTCACAAACAAAGAAATCAAACCAATTTCTGCTCAAATAGATGAAGAAGCAAAAATTCCTGAAAGTTTAATTAAACAACTTGGTGAACTTGGAGTGCTTGGTATTTCTTTCCCCGAAGAATACGGCGGAGGCGGATTTGGTGAAGTTGGCTACTGTATCTCTCAAGAAGAAATTGCACGCGGATGTATGTCAACTGCAACAATGATCGGTGCTCATCAATCAATTGGTGCAAATGTTATTTACCTAGGCGGAACCGAAGAACAAAAGAAAAAATTTTTAACACCATTAGCAAATGGCGAAAAATTAGGTGCTTTCTGTTTAACTGAATCTCAAGCAGGATCTGATTCTTTTAATCTCAGAACTAAAGCTGAATTGGTTGATGGTGAATGGGTGCTGAATGGAGAAAAATTATGGATAACTAACGGTGCAATCGCAGACATTGTTTCTGTGTTTGCTAGAACTCCTAAAGGGATTAGTGCTTTTATTGTTGAAACAGATACACCGGGATTTCACGCAGGACCGCCTGAGAAAAAAATGGGTATAAAAGGAAGTTCAACAAATGCAATTACTTTTGATAATGTAAAAGTGCCCGAAGAAAATTTAGTGGGAAAAGATGGCAGAGGATTTCTTCTGGCAATGAAAACCTTGGATGCAGGTAGATTAGGTCTTGGTGCCGCTTGTCTTGGTGCAGCAAAAGAACTCCTCGAAATGTCTACACGTTACGCAAAAGAACGTGAGCAGTTTGATGAACCCATCAGTCATTTTCAAGCTATACAATTTTACCTTGCCGAAATGGCCACAATGATCTATAATATGGAATCGATTGTTTACCGGGCTGCAGTTGATTACGATGCTGGTAAAAGTATTTCAAGGGAGACTGCTATCGTAAAACTTTATTGTTCAGATTCTCTGGATGAAATTGCAGACCGTGCTGTTCAAATTCATGGGGGAATGGGTTACTCGAGTGAATTGCCAATTGAAAGATTTTATAGAGATTCAAGAATAAATAGAATTTTTGAAGGGACAAACGAAATTCAAAAGACAATAATTGCAAGAGCTATTATAAAGAAAAACGGAAAAATGTAAATTTATAGGAGAAAAAGATTAAATGAAACCATTTACCTTTACAGATGATAATTTTGAAACAGAAGCAATCAATTCTGATTTACCTGTTCTAATTGACTTTTGGGCTGCATGGTGCGGTCCTTGTAAAATGATAGCTACGATAGTAGAAGAATTAGCAGATAGCTATGATGGAAAGATTAAGGTTGGTAAATTGGATGTTGATGAAAATCAGCAGACTGCCATTAAATATGGGGTAAGAAGTATTCCGACCGTCTTGCTGCTGAAGGACGGTGAAGTTAAAGATACAATTATTGGTGCAGTGCCTAAATCTGTTTTTGAAGAAAAAATTAAGGCACTTTAAATAAGAGTGAACTTTAAAAAGCATTCAACATTTTTTAAACAAATAACAAAAGTTCTTT
>CAYXXW010000020.1:0-20920 GCA_964469115.1 uncultured Melioribacteraceae bacterium | reverse complement strand
AATTGAGGTTAACACTTGAGGACTATCAAATTTATAAAACAAATGTCGGCGATGCTACTACAAATCTTGCTTATGATAGAGGGATAATGTTAACTCTTGGATTAGAAACCGGAACAGATGTAATATTTGAAGTTACAAATGGCAATGGTTTAAGTGAAGCAGATGGATTCAAAAATTTTGATGATGATGGTTATAAAAATTTCTTTGGTAGAATTTCTCAAAGTATTGGAGAATATTTAAGAATTGGAGGATTTGGTGTTTTAGGTAAAGAAGAGGTTGGGCCTACTGGATTATTGACTGATGATGAAATAATTATCTGGGGACCTGATCTTACAGTTGGAAATGATATTATTGAATTAAATGCCCAATATGTGTGGAGAAAAGATACAAAAGCTTTTCACGGTACTATGAGAGATGACGTTGAAACTCAAGGAGCAATGGCGGAATTAGTTTATATGCCAAAAGGTGATGAGAGCAAATGGTACCTAGTTGTGTTATTCAATTGGGTTGATTCTGATATTGAGGCATTAAATTATCAAACAGCAGCTTTCCATACCGGATATATGTTCAGAAGAAATATGAGAATGGTAGCTGAATATAAATACGATTTCGAAAAAGAATATAATATGTTCAGTCTCGGTATAGTGTCTGCATTTTAATAAATAGTTTATCAGCAGTCATGAATTATTTCGTGACTGCTGAATATATCAAATATAAAGTTCTGCTAACTGCTAATTAAGAAAGGTAAGAGACTTTAGCTTTTGTAAAATTGTTATTACCTTTGCACATGCAAAAGCCATTACTTATAGATTTAGACGGTGTTCTGAGGATAGGTAGTAAATTAGCAGATGGTACGGAATTATTTTTTGATTATCTCGAACAAAAAAATATTGACGCCTGCATACTCAGCAATTCATCTTTATATACCTCAAAAGATATTTTAAATTTCTTTCAAAAAAAATCTATTGATCTTCATGTCCCGGTAATAACTGCAATTGATGCAGCAAGTGATTATGTTAAGAACAAATATTCAAAAGTTGCTGCCTACACATCTGAGAATGTGATTCATCTTTTTGCGGATATACTTGATTTTGAGAATCCTGAAGCAGTACTAATTGGCGATATTGGTAATCTATGGAATTACAAACTAATGCAGACCATTTTTGAATATGTTAGAAATGGTGCCGACTTAATTGCTATTCACAAAAATAAATTTTGGGAAAAAGAAAATTCCGGAATTGCTCTTGATGCTGGTCCTTTTATTCATGCCATTGAATATGCTGCAGATAAACAAGCACTACTTATAGGTAAACCTTCTACTTTGTATTTTGGATCAGCACTTGCTAAACTTAATTATGACTCAAATCAGCCATTTTTAATGCTTGGAGACGATCTTGAATCGGATATAACCGGTAGTAAAAATATTGGTGCGGAAACAATACTGATTTATTCCGGGAAATCTAAAAAACCAGTTCCGGATAAGTTTTTAAGTAAGATAGATCACGAGGCAGATAATTTAATGGAAGTAATAAAGATTTTAGAAAGTTTACAATAAAAAAGAGAAGAAAATTTTATGACCACTTTTGAAAAACATCCAAAAATCTTAGATAGGAATAAATCTGCATTATTAGTTATTGATATTCAAGAAAGAATTTATAAAGTTGTTCGCAAGCATGAAAAGTTGATTGAGAATGTTTTAAAGCTTATTAAAGGATTTAAGATTTTGGATCTGCCGATTTATTACACTGAGCAATACCCAAAAGGACTTGGACCAACTGCAGAAGTAATAAAGAAAGAGCTAAGTGGTGATGCAATTCAAAAATTAACTTTTAGCTGCGCAGGTGCTGAGAATCTCTTTCAGAAACTTAAAAGTAAAAATATTGAGCAAGTTATTGTTTGTGGCATTGAAGCTCATGTATGTGTGCAGCAAACAGTTTTAGATTTATTGGCAAACGGATTTCAAGTTAATGTTCCTATTAATGCTGTTTCTTCAAGATTTAAAGTTGATTACGAGACAGCTCTAAAAAGAATGGACAAAAACGGTGCTGAGATAACAACTACTGAGTCAGTATTATTTGAGTTGCTGCAAATTTGCGGAACACCCGAATTTAAACAAATATCTTCCCTAATAAAATAAATTATTCCCCTCACATTGGACGTTTATTGCTATCCAAAATCACCTCCAAGTTAATATTTAAATGTCTTCAATCTTAACTTTATTTCTTGAAATACGATAGTAGTATCATAAAAATATCTATTTGGGGGAATAATATTGAAAAGGCATTTATTTTTTTTCATAATTGTTTTTGGACTTTTTGCAACCACAAATCTTACTTCAGAAAATGGTCAGATATATGAATATCAAAGCACAGAATATCTGGCTTTTGCAGATCAAATGCCTGAACCTGTAGGTGGCTTACCTTCAATATATAAGTTAATAACATATCCCGAGATGGCTAGACAAGCCGGAGTTGAAGGTAAAGTATATGTTTTAGCTTTCATAAATGAAATGGGTGGCGTTGATGATGTAAAAGTTGTTAAAGGTATTGGAGCCGGGTGTGATAAAGCGACTATTGAAGCAATTAAGCAAACAAAATTTATACCCGGTCAAACAGCTGGAAAACCTGCAAAAATAAAAATGTCACTACAAATTCAATTTAAACTTAGTTAGAATATTTAATAATTGTTAGTGGAAGAAAGATGGATTTCATTAAAAACATAAAATTTGTTCGAAAAATACAACTTGGTTTTATTATCCTCGGTGCAATTTCTGCATTTATAGCCGTAAGTGACATTTACCAGATAAGTAAAATGTCATCTTCTAAATCTGATCTCTATTCTGAGTTTTTTAATCCAAAAGAACATGCTGATCTAATTAGTAGAGAATTTCAAAAAATTCAGTTTATTATGTTAAAATTTTCAATAGCTGAATTCTCAGGTGATTTTAAGAACAATATTAATGCTTTTAATTTGCACAAAGACAATATAGATTATCTACTCGATTCTCTTTCGCAAAGTCATTTTAATGATAGTGTATTAACCAAACTCGGTGGCATTAAAGATATTTGGGAAGAATATAAGTTCTTAGTTGCAGATGCTATAATCAGTGCATCAGCTTCACATACTTACGACATGGCTGCTGTTATCGCAACAACATCAGGTGAGGAGGTAGGCAGTAAAATTACATCCAAAATTGATGAAATTGGATATCAACTAGAATTAAAATCTAAAGAATTAGATGCAGAATTCAGTCAAGCAGAAAATGATGCTCATGTATTTTTATTTAGCGGACTGATTGTGGGGACTATTTTTCTGCTATTCAGTGTATTTCTTCTAGCTCCCAAGATTAGTAAACCAGTTAATGAAATTTTAGATATACTAAAACAATTTTCAATTGGTAATTTTGATGTAGAAACCATTGCTGAGGGTAAAGATGAATTTGGTGAAATAGTCTTGATGGCAGATACGTTTAAGAAAGCTCAAATTGAAAAAATAGTTGCTGCACAAAAAATAGCAGATGGTAGCCTAGAAAAAGTTCATGAAGCTTCAAGCCAAGATACTCTAGCACAAGCCTTTAACAAAGAAGTAACTATTCTTGAAGACTTACTCAGAGAGATTGATAAGTTACTAATTGCTAACGAGAAGGGAGATCTTTCACTTAAATTAGATACTTCAAGATTTTCAGGCTCATGGGCTCGTATTCTTGATGGGTTGAACAAATTAAGAGAAGCTACTCTTATGCCTATCAATGAAGCAAGAATTGTGCTTGGTTTAATGGCATCTGGAGATTTTACTAAAAAAATGGTCGGTAACTATGCCGGTGATTATGAAAGTATAAAAAATGATATAAATAAAGTTGCTGTTTCATTAGGTGAAATTATTGGAGAGGTAAAATTAAGTGCCGATGAATTATCTTCTTCTTCATCTCAAATCTCAAGCAGTACAGTAGAAATGGCTGCGGGTGCGAGTGAACAAAGTGTCCAGACTTATGAGGTAGTTGCATCTATTGAAGAAATGACCAGCACTATAACAGACAGTACAAAGAATGCAACTATTGCAGCTACAAAGGCTCAAATGGCCGGCGATACTGCCAGAAATGGTGGGAATGTTGTTGAGCAGACAATTGAAGGAATAAATAGAATTGCAGATGTTGTAATTAGCTCCGCTCAAACAATAGAAGAGTTGGGTAAATCCAGTAATCAAATTGGCGCAATTATACAAGTAATTAACGATATTGCTGATCAGACCAATTTGCTGGCACTAAATGCTGCAATTGAGGCAGCTAGAGCAGGTGAACATGGAAGAGGTTTTGCAGTTGTTGCAGATGAGGTACGAAAGCTTGCAGAAAGAACAACAAGTGCTACCAATGAAATTACCACTATGATTCAAAGAATACAAGAGGATACCAGCGGAGCAGTAGTCGCTATTGAAAAAGGTAAATCAGAAGTTGAGAATGGTAAAGCCTTAGCAGGTGATGCTAGAATTGCACTTAACGAAATTATTGCTAATACCGATGAAGTTACAAGCTTAATTAATCATTTGGCAGCAGCTAGTGAACAGCAAAATGCAACTAGTCAGCAAATTAGCTCTAATGTTGAACTAATTAACAATGTTACTCAACAATCTACTGAAAGTACTGAACAGATTAGCAGAGCAGCAGAAAATCTGAATTTATTAACAATTAATCTTCAAAAAGTGGTTGATCAGTTTAAGTTAGATGCTAATATAAAAACAAGTGATTCTGATAATTATGAATACGAGATTGATAATTATAAAAGTAAAGAATTCATTTCGTAGTTAAAAATAGATGTGGTTAGTTAGGGTTGTCTTAAATTCTCAATACCTAATTTAATACTGTTAGAAAGTAGAAACCCCCCAATGTCTGCGATCTAGTAAAAGTATAAGAAAATTAAGACAGCCTTTTTTATTGATCTCGGATTTCTTGTTTTGGTTTAAAATCCTCAGTTTTTTTTTCTGCTAAAAATTTTGTAACAACTTTAGGGACAAATTCACTAACATCGCTGTTGAACTGAGATAAATTCCTTATTATTGTCGAATTAAGGTATGTATATTTTTCATGAGGCATTAAGAAAATTGTTCTTAAGTCTTCATCAAGTTTTCTATTCATCAAAGCCATCTGAAATTCATATTCAAAATCACTAATTGCCCTTAAACCTCTGATAATTCCAATGGCACCAACTTCTTTTGCATGATCAACAACAAGTCCTTCAAAAGAGTCAATTAATACATTTGGATATTGTTTTAGGCTTTCTCTCAGCATAACCAATCTTTCTTCAACTGTAAACATAGTTGATTTAACAGGATTGCGTGCAACGGTTACGACAACCTTATCAAACAAATCAATTGCACGTTTTATTACATCAATATGCCCGTTTGTTACCGGATCAAATGTACCGGGATAAATTACAGTTCTCATAAATTTCTTTCTTTCATTAATAATGAGTTATAAACTAAGAAAAATCAAATTGATAAATTAAGCTGTCACCAAGTTTTTTTATTGGTTCAGCATTGAAATTTTCAATATCATTATCTTTAGTTTGCACCGACCTTTCAATTAACAATAATCCATTGTCATTTAAAAAATTATTTATTTTCAAGTTTTCTACAACTTCGTATATATCGTCTTTAAAGAAAGGCGGGTCTGCTAAAATTAGATCATAGCCTGCATTTTCTTTCATGGAGGAAAACTTTACACAAGAGAGTTTAAATAATTTTGTTCTATCTGCAACTTTTAAAAATTCAATATTTTCAATTAAATTTTTATATATCGGATAATTTTTTTCAACAAAATGAACTTTAGCAGCGCCTCGGCTAAGAGCTTCTAAACCCAATGAACCAGAGCCTGCATATAAATCTAAAACTTTGAGATTATCAAAATCCATTATATTTGTCAGATAATTGAAAATAGACTCTCTAGTTTTATCGGTTGTTGGTCTTACTAATTTAGATTTGGGTACTTTAATTGTATGGCCTTTAAACTCACCGGCTATAATTCTCATGATATCTTTCTAAGAGCTAAACTACCTGCGGAAATAAATTTTGAATTGTTTTCCAAAACAAATTTATTGCTTTTGAGGTTATCGTTAATTTCTATGTCATCGAAAGGATTTAAATCAGTTATAATAATATTATTTTCGGTCTCAATATTTTTCTTAAGTTCAACGTTAATAAAATTACCGCTAGCATAAACTTGATCAATTTTTTCCGATAATAATTTTCGTTCATTGAACTCTTTAATAATAGTTGCCAATAATTTGGGTATGTCAGAAATAGTATCTATCGACTTACTTTTATATGCATTCGTTTTTCCATCTGTTAAAAGCAATACCGAAAGCAATTTATTTTCAATATGAATGCTTAAGATGTTTCTTGATTTACTATTGGCTTGAATCATTGGAATAACTGATGTGTGAGAGTTATCGATAACATTTAATGCCAAGCTATTTCTAACACAAAATTTATGTATTCTTTTTAAGAGGGCAGTTGGAACAGCATATACCAAAACTGTCTTTATTGATTTGTAATTTAGCGAATCGATTATGACCTTATTAAAGGTGAAATAATCCTTACTTTTTGTGGGAAATAGTTTTGTAATTTCCCACTTGATATATTCATCCAAATCTTTCTTTGTTAAATTTTTATCGGTCGGTAACTCAAATATCTTAAAGTAAGAATTGGGGATTGTTACTGAAATATGATTTGACAATAATGGTTTTCTTAAAATAATTTCGTTGAAGGCATTCTGGAGAATGTGGATAAATTTTGGTTCTTTGGTTTCATCATTTATTGACTCTTCAAAGAACTCCTCATCAACATTCTCCAAAATAATAGCATTCTCTTTTTTATCTATCTCAACAAGTTGAATTTGATTTTCTGTAATGTTAAGTCCAAATTGACTAATTAAGATAGACATTAAATCATTATTCCCAGCTGGCTGTGTTTCTTAAAGTAGGACTTTTCAAATCACCTACAGTGCCATATCCATCAGGACATTCAAGATAATATAATGAGCCAATAACAGTTGTTGTATCAACTCTAATTAATTTACCTCTTCTATTAATGACAGTATCAATGGTGACTGTTGTATCAATTTGCAGAATGAAAGGTAAATGTGACTTTGGAGAAAACATCAAAGAATCCGGTGTAAACTCGCCAGTTGTTAATGACTTGAATGGATTGGTGGAACGATTCGTTAAAGTATCAACGCCAACAATTAATTGCTGAACTGTAGAATCATTTTTAACATAAGAAATTAATTTTGAAAGATCGTCAGTAAATTGCTCATTATTTTTTTGCCAAAGAATTTGAGCTTGTCGAATATTATCCATTCGAAGTTGAGACTCACTTCTATTGTATTCTTCTTTTTTAATATGATCAGCTGGATCAACAATAGCAACTTTGATCAAAATAACAAGTAGAATCGCAATCACAACATATAATATCGTGTGTATATACCAGGGTTCACTCTTTTTAGCCATTTTTCCTCCGCGGGTTAGGGACTATCTATTGTTCAATAAATAAAAATCTCTTAATTCTGTTTAATTTTTTCAACCCAATTCCTTTAACTTCAATAAGTTCGTCAACACTTGAGAAGCCATCTTTTTGGGTTCTCAAAATTATTATTTTTTCTGCTGTTTTAGGTCCAATGCCTGGTAATTTAATCAAAGTTTCTAAATCAGCATCATTTAGATTTATAGTTAACAGATTTAAAGCTATTTCTTTCTTTGAATCTAATTCAGTGTTACTAAAATCTAAAAGTTCTAATTCAGAATCAACTTTTTTTTCTTTCTTTTCTAGTATAATTAATTCGTTACGTTTTTCATTCTCCAATGCTTTGAACAAACTATCATGAAAGCTATAGTCAAATTTTTGTTGATTAACCTGTTCTATTTCAAGTTTGGTTAAATTTATTCCTAAACCAAAAACAAAAATAACTAAAACAAATATAATAGTATTTACTTCTGTTCTTGTCAAACCAAACTTTTGAGAGATATTGTTTAATAAATTTCTCAATTGTAATTTGAACTAAGACCTAGTTTAAATCCTTAAGTTAAATTTTCTAATTTATTCGCAAATATATTTTTGGGAATAAGATTTCAAAAAGATTTATTGTTAGTTTTAATATTTTTTTGAAAATAACTTAAATTCTATATTATTTTTTAATATTACCAATATTTGGCATTTTTTTCAATTCGTTAAGCAAATCTTTTTCTTTGGAATTTACTTTACTAGGAACGTGAATATTAATTCTAACTAATTGGTCTCCTGATCCGTGCTGATTTAAGTGTTGAATTCCTTTCCCTCTCATCTTTAAAAATTTACCATGCTGCGTACCGGCTTCAATTTTCAAATTTGCTCTTCCATTAATAGTTGGAATTTCAACGGTTGTTCCTAAAACAATTTCCGGGTACGTTAAAAATAAATCATAAATTAGATCATTACCTTCTCGCGTAAAGTAAGGATGTTCAATCTCTTGAAAAACAACAATAACATCACCGGCTGGTCCGCCGTTTTTACCTGCATTTCCTTCCCCGCGCATTGTCATGTAACTATTGCTTGTAACTCCCGGTGGAACTTTAACCTTAATTTTTGATTCATTGTAAACACGACCATCACCTGAGCATTTTTTGCAAGGGTCAGAAATAATTTTACCTGTTCCCTTACAGTTGTTGCAAACAGAAATATTTACAAATTGTCCAAATATCGATTTAGAAACTTCTCTAACTTCACCAGATCCATTACAAACTGTGCATGATTTAAATCCCGAGGTGCTATTAGCTCCAGTTCCACCGCAGTCAGAGCATTTATCATATTTTTTTAGTTTTATAGTTTTGTTTGTACCAGTTGCTATTTCTTCTAATGTAACTTTAATTGTAACTTTCAAATCAGAGCCGGGAGTACCAGAATACTGCTGTCTTGATCGACCGGATGAACCTCCACTAAAAAGATCATCAAAAATTGATGAACCGCCGCCAAAAATATCCGAGAAATGACTAAAAATATCATTTGCGTTTTGGTAGCTATGAAAATCTTGACCGCCTCTTAGACCGCTGTGACCAAATCTATCGTATTTAGCTTTTTTGTCAGTATTGCTTAAAACCTCATAAGCTTCTGCGGCTTCTTTAAAGTTCTCTTCTGCAGCTTTATCACCGGGATTTTTATCTGGGTGATATTTCATTGCAAGTTTTCTATAAGCTTTTTTTAATTCGTCATTAGAAGCACTTTTTGAAACACCTAAAACTTCGTAATAATCTCTTTTACTCATCTATCAATTCCTATTCTTCATTTTCTTTTTTTGAATCTTCATTTGCTTCTTCTGATTCTGTATTGTGGCTCACAACAACTTTTGCATGCCTAATAACCTTGTCTTTATAAACGTAACCGGTTTCAATTTCTTCTAGAACGGTATTTGACGGGAATTCGTTATTTGGCTGCTGCATTAAAGCTTCATGGTATTCAACATCAAATTCTTCACCTTTAGCCTCAATTTTATTTATACCTTGGTCATCAAAAACTTTTGTAAATTTATTGAGAACTAGTTTTAATCCTTCTCTAACAGAATCATTATTATCTTCATTAAGATGGTTTACTGATCTTTGTAAGTCATCATAAACCGGAAGAATTTTAAGTATAAAAGATTCAGCTGCATATTTCAATAGATTCATCTGATCATTTTCTGTTCTTCTTTTGTAGTTTTCAAATTCGGCTATCTTTCTTAAAAGTGTGTCTTCTAAAGAATGAACTTTCTCTTCTAACTCTTTTATTTTTTCTTCACTATCAATTTCATCAGAATTTACTTCTGTTATTTCTTTATCTTCTTCGTTTTTCGGATCTTCTAAATCCGGTTCCTCTTTCTTCGAGTCCTCAATTTTGATCTCCCTCTCGTCGAAATCTCCTGTTTTTTTCTTACGCATTTTATATTCCTATTTTATTTTTTTTCAAAAACTTTTGATAGTACTTTAGCCATTTGAACAACTGAAGCAATTTCATGGGAGTATCTCATTCGCTTTGGTCCAATTATACCAATACTTCCCATTATCTGTCCAACTCTATATTCTTTTACAATAATACTATAATCATTTAATTTTTCTTCATTACTTTCACTACCGATTGAAACTGAAACCTCACCTTTAGTAAGACTTGTTTTTTTATCAACCACATGTATTATTATATCTTTATCTTCTACTAATTCAATAATACTGCTAAGATTTTTTGCCTCCGTAAATTCCGGCTGATTAAGTAAATTTTTGGCTCCTGTAATTATTGAAGCTTCAGAGGTTTTTACATCATCAAAAATCTCGCTTACAGAATCTAAAAATACTTTTATTACCGGCTTCAAATCTTTATTTGAAATACTATTTACACGCTCAGAAATTGTTTGTTTAATTTCCTTAAATGTTAATCCGGCCAGCCTCTCGTTTAATAATCTTTGAATTGTCGATAAATTTGTTCTATCCAAACCGGCTTCAACTTCTAGAGTGATTGTTCTGATCATACCCGATCTTATAGAAACTACAACCAAAAGCCTCGATTTGGAGATTGAAACCAATTGCAGTTTTTCGAGTATTGCATTTTCAAATTTAGGGTAACTTACATAAGCTAACTGACTTGTTAGTTTGCTTAAAATATTTGAGGTAACCTTAAGAATTTCATCGGTATCTGTATTAAGTTGTTCAAAGTGAGATTCAATATAATCAACTTCACCTTGAGTTAAAAATGGCTCTTCCATTAAGGAGTTTACATAAAATCTATAACCTAAGTCTGTTGGAACTCTGCCCGCTGATGTATGAGGATGACCTAGAAAGCCTGATTCTTCAAGATCCGACATAATATTTCTTACAGTTGCCGGAGAAAAACCAACATTATATTTTTTTGAAAGATTACGTGATCCTACCGGATTAGCAGTTAAAATAAACTGGTGTATCACATATCTTAAAATCGATTTTTCTCGTTCTGTCAATTCTGCTGCAAACATTTTCTTTATTAAATTTATGTAAAACTTATTTTCTTAAACAAACTACCAAATTTATCAAAAATCCATAAGAATTTCACATAATTACGTTAAATTTGACTCTTATGTTTGATCTAAATTGGATAACTTTAACATGTTATTTATAGTTTTGTTTCCAACTATACAATTGAGAATTGGTTAAAAAGAATAAGGACTAAATTTAGATTGGAAAATAGTTACAAAGATTCGGGTGTTGATATTGCAGCCGGCGAAAAAATGGTAAATGATATAAAAAGCGTTGTAAAGGAAACATTTAATAAGAATGTTTTGACTGGAATTGGACATTTTGGAGCTTTGTATCAACTTGAATTGGGCGAATATAAAAATCCTGTTCTTGTTTCAAGCGTTGATGGAGTAGGGACTAAGTTAAAAGTTGCAATTGATTCGGGAATTCACAATACAGTTGGACAAGATTTAGTAAATCATTGTGTTAACGATATTGCTGTTTGCGGCGCTAAACCTTTATATTTTTTGGATTACATGGCTTTCGGAAAGCTTAAATCGGAAGTTGCCACCGATATTATTAGAGGTTTTGCCAAAGCTTGCAAAGAAAACAATACTGCCTTAATTGGTGGTGAAACTGCTGAAATGCCCGGACTTTATCAAGAGATAGATTATGATCTCTCGGGGACAATAGTTGGTATTGTTGAAAAAGATAAAATTATTGATGGAAGCAAAATTAAAGATGGAAATATTTTAGTTGGGTTCAAGTCAAACGGATTGCATACAAACGGTTACTCCCTTGCTAGAAAAGTTTTACTTAATAAGTTTAATTTAGCAGACGAAATTGAAGCACTTAATTCTGACTTAAAAACCGAGCTGTTAAGGGTTCACAAGTCTTACTTAAGTTTAATTCAATCAATTATTTCTGAAATGGATGTTAAGGCATTTTCACATATTACCGGCGGCGGAATTGTTGGAAACACGAAAAGAGTTGTCCCAAGAAATTATAAGATTCAAATCGATTGGACTTCTTGGCAAGTTCCGGAAATTTTTAATCTAATAAAAGAAACCGGTAATATTGACGATGAAGAAATGAGAAGAGTATTTAACATGGGAATTGGTCTTATCGCAATTGTTGATAAAAATGATTTGCCAAATATAAAATCTATCTCTGAAAAGCTAAGCGAAGAAATGTTTGAGATTGGCAGAATTGCATCTTAGATTTTCTTACCAAAATATATTTATCATATAGAAATTACTAAATCAGATTTATGGAGTATTATTATAATGTTTATTGATACACACGCACATTTATTCTATCCAAATTTTAATGGAGAAATTGATCAAGTAATTGAAAGAGCTAACAATGCCGGAGTTAATTACATTATAGTGCCCGGTACTGATTTGGCTACTTCTAAAAAGGCAATTGAATTAGCTGAGCAGTATGAATCAGTTTATGCTACTGTAGGTGTTCATCCGCATGATACAGCTGAGTGGAAGGATTCTTTTATTGATACTTTAGAAGAATTTTCAAAGCATCCGAAAGTAGTTGCAATCGGAGAAATTGGATTAGATTATTATTACGACTTCTCGCCAAAAGAAATTCAGATTAAAGCTTTTAAAAAGCAGATTGATTTAGCTATTAAGGTTAACCTTCCTATCATCGTTCATAATAGGGAATCGAACGAAGATTTAATGAAGATAATAAGAGAGTATTGTGAGTCAAGCTTAAGAGCCCAATTTCATTGCTTTGCCGGTAGTGCTGCGGATGCAAATGAACTAACAAAAATGGGACATTTTATTTCTTTCCCCGGAAATATTACATTTAAAAAATCCAACGATCTGAGAGAAGTGTTAAAGAGTGTGGGACCTCAAAAAATATTGCTGGAAACAGATGCGCCATTTATGACGCCGGTTCCTTATAGAGGTCAGCGCAATGAGCCAAGTTATGTAATTCTTGTTGCAGAAAAAATTGCCGAGATTTTTAATATTGATTTAGATGATGTTGCAAGAATGACAAACTATAATGCTTACAATTTATTTGGGATTGGTGAAAAAGGAAAACTAAGATACGTTTATAAAATTAAAGACTCACTTTATATTAATGTTACAAATAGATGCAATGCAGATTGTGTCTTTTGCGATAGAAAAGGTGAAGCAGTGATTAAGGGGTATAATCTGAAGATGCAAAAATCGGAAGAACCTGAAGCTGAGGTGTATATTAAAGAAATTGGGGATCCTTCAAAATATAAAGAAATAGTTTTCTGCGGATATGGTGAGCCTACAATAAGATGGGATGTAGTTAAGAAAATTGCAAAGTATGTAAAAGATAATAATGGAAATACCAGAATAAATACAGATGGTCACGGAAACTATATAAATAAACGGGATATTACACCGGAGCTTGAAGGACTGATTGATATTGTCTCAGTAAGTTTAAATTCAACCAATCGCGATCAATATGCAGAACTTATGAGAGTTGAGCCTGAACTTCATGATGAAATGATTGATTTTTCTAAAAAGGCAGATAAGTATTCTACTGTTGTAATGTCAATTGTAGAACTTGATGAAGTTGACAAGGATAAAGCCAAAAAATTTGTTGAGGAATTGGGGCTTAAATTTAGAGAGAGAGCATATTTTTAATGAGAAATAATAAATTTTTACCAAAAGTCATATTTTTGTTCATACTAACATATTTGACAATTTTTCCTCAAGAATTTAATGCTGATATTGAAGAAGAGTTCAATGAAATATTTGAAGATGAATATTTTCAATCAACAACGCTTGCAGTTAGTATTTACGATCTTACTTCAGACCAATATCTATTTAAAAAAAATGATAAGCAGCTCCTTCATCCCGCCTCAAACATGAAGATAATTACATCAGCTGCCGGACTTGAATACTTGGGTCCAGAATACACTTTTAATACATCGGTTTATCATACCGGGATAATTATGGATTCGGTCTGTTATGGTGATTTAGTAGTAGTGGGCGGTTTTGATCCCGATTTTAAAAGTGAAGATCTAGATACATTAGTTTATTCTCTTAAGGATTATGGTATAAACGAAATAAGAGGAAATATATACGCTGACGTTTCAAATATGGATTCGCTTTTTTGGGGAAACGGCTGGATGTGGGATGATGATCCATCTTATGATTTCCCGTATATGACACCACTAATCATTAATGATGTTTCTGTTGAAATAGCTTATGAGCCCGGACTGATTGGTAATCCGGTTAATATCAGTTTAATTCCTCAAACAGATTATTTTGATATTACTAATGAATCTATAACGACCAAAGAGGATACATCAAATTTTGAAATTACTAGAGATTGGCTTCATAGAGGTAACGAGATAATAATTTCCGGTGATTTATCTTATAGAGTTGAACCGGATACTGTAAAAATTAATATTGTAAATCCGGAATACTATTTTCTTTATTTGCTCAAAGAAAAAATAGAAGCTAATTCAATTATTTTTTTTGGAAGGTTAGATACTTTAACTTTACCTGCATACTCCAAACTTATTTATGAGAGAAAAAGAAGTTTTGGTGAAGTAATTGTAAACCTAAACAAAGATAGTGATAACCTGAGCGCAGAAATGACATTGAGAGCATTAAGCTTAGAAAGATATGATAAACCGGCGACTGCCGAAAAGGGTCTGCAAGTTATTGATAGTTTAATTGCTAAAACTGAACTTAATTACAAAAATTATAAAATGGTAGATGGGTCCGGTGTTTCTCACTATAATTTGGTAACTCCGGAATTATTGGTTGAATTATTAAAGTACATGTATTTCAATTCACCGGAGAACTACAAAATACTAAAAGAATCATTCCCAATTGCGGGAATTGATGGGACTCTGGAAAATAGAATGAGAAAAAGTAAAGCTTTTGAAAATGTATATGCTAAAACGGGAACACTTAGTGGAGTTAGTACTTTATCCGGGTATTTAAAAAGTGTAAATAATCATGATATTGCTTTTTCAATTTTCGTTCAAAATTATATAGGCAGTTCACGAGTTGCAAGAGGATATCAAAATAGAATTTGCAAATTTTTATCTGAATTAAAGATTAAGTAAATATGCAAAATTATAAGCAATACGAAATCAGTTCAACACCTTTTAATGTTGATTTATTAAGCGGATTACTATGGGAGCTTGATATACTGGGAATAAATGAGAATGATAATAGTTTAATTATCTCAGCAAATACTGAATCTGATGTTGATCTTGATAAAGTTAGAAATTTATTGAGCTCCTTGGTTAAAGAAAATTTGATTGAAACTTTTGAAGTTTCGGAATCCTTATTAGAAAGTAAAAATTGGAACGAAGAGTGGGAAAAGAAAATAAATGTAATTAAGGTTTCAGATAAAATAGTAATCAAACCATCCTTCCGCAAATATCAAGCAGTTAAAGATGAAATTATATTAGTTATCGACCCAAAAATGTCTTTTGGAACAGGTGAACATCAAACCACTAAAATTGTCCTTCAGTTATTAGAAAAATATATTAAGGCAAACGATAAAGTTCTTGATGTTGGAAGCGGGACCGCTTTGTTAGGAATTGCAGCTTCAAAGCTTGGTGCTAACAGTGTTATTGCTGTTGATAATGATGAATGGTGTTATATAAACGGAAAAGAGAATGCTGAAAGAAATGAAATTGATAATATTGATATTGTTATGGGAACCATTGATGATGTGACTGAATCCGGTTTTGATCTTGTTCTTGCAAACATAAACATAAACGTTTTAATTGAAATCAAAGAAAGTTTATTCAAAAAAGTAAAACCAAGTGGAAATTTAATTTTATCGGGTATTTTGAATTCCGATCTAAAAGAAATCAAAAGGCAGTTTACCGGATTAGGGCTAACTGCCTTAGAATTCCATCAAATTGATGAATGGATTGGAATTGTACTGAATAAAGATTAAGCAGATAATTTTTCCAACAATGCCGATAGTTGTTTTATCTCAGCGTCGGTTAATTTTTTTGAAAAATCATTCAAGCTTTTTACATGTACAGGATATATCTTTTCGAGCTTCTGTTTGCCTTTATTTGTTAATTCAGCATTTATAACTCTACGATCTGATTTAGAGTGAACTCTTTTAACCAAATCTTCTTTTTCTAAGTTATCCATTACACATGTAATGTTGGCTCCAGTTACCATTAACTCGTCACTTATTTTTTTCAATGGAATGGAACCCTTTTTCATTAGGACATCCAAAACACCAAACTGCGGCGTTGTTAGTCTTTCTGTCCCAAGGTTTTTAGCATGTACTTTCTTTAACCTATCATGAGCTTTTGCAACTAGGTTATAGAGCTCAAGTACTTGTCCTTCTTTTTTACCCTTTGCCACTTTTACCCCCTATATGATTGTGGATTGGTTGAGTTAATTTAATTTTATGTTTTTTATAGTCAGGCATAATTTCTTTAACTAAATTCCAAAATTTATTTGAATGGTTCATCTCTTTAAGATGACATAGTTCATGTATAATTACATAATCAATAACATCAGTACCAAAGTACATTAACTTTGAATTAAAAGTTAAATTTCTTTTAATAGAACAGCTTCCCCAACGAGAGGTAAGATTCTTAATTCTAACTGAATTATAATCAAAATTATAGATCTCTGAAAATTCTTTTATTTTTAGGGGAATATAATTTGTGGCTTCTTCCTTGAGCCAAGTAAAAAATATTTCTTCATCAGAAAAATCTTTGAAATCACTAGTTTCTACAAGCAGAACATTATCATTAAAAAGATAGTTAAAGTTTTTAATATTAGCATCATACTTTTTTACTAATCTAATATTTTTTCCTAAATAATAATAATTGTCTTTATGCAATTTGAAAAGATCAAATTTTTTCTCTATCCAAGTTAAGTTGTTATTAACAAATTCTTTAGCAGCAAAGTAAGGTGTATAATAAGGGAGGGAAACCTTCACTGTACCATTATTATCGAGATACATTCTAATATTTCTTGAATTTCTTCTCTTAATAAATTCACATTTTATTTTATAACCATTATTTTCAATAAAGTGAACTTTCATGTAATTATAATAATTTGTTGAATGCTCCAAAAATTAAATTTATATTGCTTTACTGAATGATTTATTATGGATAATTTCTATTGTGAAAATAAATAAAAATTTAATTGAACAAGATTTCAAGCAATTTTTAAAAATAATTAAAGATAAGTTTAATTCAAATCAGACTTTAGGTTTAACAAGTTTTTCTTTTGAAATTCCTTTCACTAATATGTCACATATAATGTCGTCTGATTTCTGTGACCGATCTGATAGCTTTTATTGGAACATAAATGATGATAATATAGAATTTTTAGCGTTTGAACCTCTTTTTACAATAAATGAATATGGTAATCAAAGGCTTGCGAATACAAGTGCAAAAATTAATGAAATCGCTCAGAACCACATTTCAAATTTTGATGAAAAAATGGCTTTAAACATACCATTGTTTGTGGGCGGAATTAAATTTGCTCCGAACCCCAAAAATGAAATATGGAAAGATTATAGCGATTCTGATTGGTTCATACCCAAGATATTATTTTTTAACAAAGGAAAGCACTGCACAGTCATTTACAATTTTTTCTATTCCCTAAACGGGGAAAGAAATTTTGAGGAATTTGCATCCCATTTAGATCAGATTGAACTAATAGATGATGATACTAATTTTGATGATCAAGAAATTGAATTCGAAACCAGCATAAGTTCAAACTCCTTTAATGAATGGAAGAATCAAGTTGATGAGGCATTATTAAAAATTTCACAAGGTTTAATGTCAAAAGTGGTGTTATCCAGGGAAGTTTTTGTTGAACTGAATAAAAAACCAATTCTCCCATCAATTTTAAGTCAATTAAGCAAAAGATACCCCAAATGCTATACATTTGCTTACAAAAAAGGAGAGTCAGTTTTTATAGGTGCTTCACCAGAAAAACTTGCCAAAATTTCTAACGGCTGGATTGAAGTTGATGCGCTTGCCGGTTCTGCCCCAAGAGGGAAAACTGAAGGGGAAGATTTAGAAATGGAAAACTTTTTACTGCATAGTGAGAAAAATTTATTTGAACAAAGAGCAGTTGTTAACTTTATTCATAATCTTCTAAACAAAATTTCTGACGAAATTATTTTTGGTGACAAACCAATAATCAGAAAACTACCGAACATTCAGCATTTGTGGACTGTGATGCATGCAAAACTTAAAAAGGATGTTAAACTTTTTGATATTCTGATGAAACTCCACCCAACACCGGCAATTTGCGGTGATCCGTGGAAAATTGCTAAAGATTTTATTCTTCAAAAAGAACCACACGATCGAGGATTATATTCAGGAAATATTGGTTGGTTTAATTTTAAAGGGAGCGGTGAGTTTGCTGTTGCAATTAGATCAGCTTTGATAAAAGCAAATAATTTGTATGCTTATGCCGGATGCGGCATTGTTGAAGGTTCAGAAGCCGAGACTGAGTTTGAGGAATCCGAAATTAAATTAAAACCTATCCTATCACTTTTTGCCAATGAAAAAATCTATCAATCGTAATTTCTTTTGGGCAGATTTATTTGTTAATCAGCTTGGCAAATTTGGGATTAAGCATGTCTGCATATCTCCGGGTTCTAGAAACACCCCGTTAACTTTGGCTTTTGCTCAGAATAAAAAGTTTAAAAAATATATTCATGTAGATGAAAGATCTTCCGGATTTTTTGCTCTTGGAATAGCCAAAGTAAATAAATCGCCGGTGGTTCTTGTAACGACTTCAGGGACTGCAGTTGCGGAACTTTTTCCGGCAATAATCGAAGCAGAAATTCAACGCCTACCATTGATCATTTGTACCGCCGATAGACCTGCATATTTACGAAATACCGGTGCAAATCAAACCATAAATCAAGAAAATATTTATTCCAATCACATAAAATATTTTGCGGATTTTGGATTGCCCGATCTCTCTGTAAATAAATTGCATTCTTTTACAAAAAAAGTATGCTATGGCATTTCAATTGCGATTAGTATAAATCCAGGTCCGGTGCATTTTAATTTTCCTTTTAAGAAACCTTTGGAACCCAAAAGCTTCACGGATAAAGTTTCTTTTACTGGTTCAGATTTTTTAAAATCACCTAATAACATTAACAAATCTGACAGTATTAAAGTCTCATCAATTAGAAAACTTATTAGCTTTTTCAATAAATCCCAAAAACCTGTCATTCATTTAGCATGGGATATTTTTGATGCTAATTTCTACAATAAGTTGTTAAAGTTTTCGAACAAAAATAAAATTCCAATTTTAGTTGATGGAACTAGTGAACTAAGATTTTATAAGGGTGAAAATAATTTAATAATTACAAATCATTCGGGATTTATTGATAATGTAAAAAATAAACCCGATCTGATTCTTCAGTTTGGAAACACTCCAACTTCGCAGAAAATGCTTAAATTTATTGAAGAAACAAATGCTAAGCGATTTCTAATAAATCAATATGGTGATATTAAAGATCCATCCAAGAGAAAGGGTGAGTTTCTGAAAGTTGATCCGATTGTACTATTAGAAAAATTGAATGAAGATATAATTGCCAATTACTCTGAATGGTCAAAGTACATTTTAACAATTGAGGCGCTGTGCGAGAAACAGAAAGACAAAATTATATCTAAATCTCAATTTGGACTTGAGCCGAGAATTGTAAAAGAGACATTAAAATTCGTTCCGGACAAATCAAATATTTTTATTTCTAACAGTATGCCCATCCGTGATTTTGATTATTTTGCCTCGAAGAAAAAGAGTGTTTTCAAAATTTTTTCTAATCGTGGTGCAAGTGGAATTGATGGGATAATTTCCACGGCATCGGGTATTGCATCTCAGAGTAAGAATAAAACTTATCTTATTCTTGGCGATCTAGCATTTTATCATAATATTAGTGCACTTTCAACTTTGAAGGAATTAAATATTCCGCTTAAAATTATTCTTATCAACAATAATGGCGGGGGAATTTTTATTTCACTTCCGGTTGTTGATGAAAAGAATTTTGATAAATATTTTATGACTCCTCAATACCTGAATTTTAGTAAAATTGTTAAAGCTTTTGGAGGGAATTATTACAATCCAAAATCATGGAGTAGTTTTAACAAGTCTTTAGTTAAAACAAAATATGATAAGCAATTCTCTGTTATTGAAGTAAATACAGATGCTAAAAAGTCAGTTGAATTAAGAAAGAAATATTGGACGGAAATTAAACATCAAATTAATTTTTACCAATGAAAATTAATTATAAAGATATCTCCTTAAATGTAATTTGTGCTCCCCATGAACTTAAATTTAAAAATCCAATAATTTTTCTTCATGGTTTTACAGGCTCTGCAAATGATTGGGATTTTGTACTTGAACAATTTCCAGGAAATTCCTCACCAATTTTTATTGATTTGATTGGACATGGGGAATCCGACTCTCCCAATAGCGTCGTATTTTATGAGACTAAATTCCAAATTGAACTTTTGAAGTATGTTTTGGAATATTTCGAGCTTAAGAAAGTAATTTTAGTTGGCTATTCAATGGGCGGCAGATTAGCTTTATCATTCACAATGAAATATCAAGAGTTCGTTGATGCATTAGTTTTAGAGAGCACCTCATTTGGAATTGAAAATGAAAAAGAACGACTTCAAAGAATAGAATCAGATAAAAAATTAGCGGAACAAATTGATAATTCATCAGTAGAAGAATTTATAAATAATTGGATAAAAGATCCTTTATTTAATTCGCTAAGAAATCTTGACATGGAAAAATTAAATGATCTAATTAAAAATAAAATTCAAAATAATAATATAGTCGGACTTAAAAACTCATTACTTGGGTTCAGCACCGGAAAAATGAAAAATTACTTTTTGGAATTAAACAATCTTAAAATTAGAACTATGTTAATTGTTGGTGAGCTTGATAAAAAGTTTGTGAAAA
>CAYXXW010000019.1:0-21261 GCA_964469115.1 uncultured Melioribacteraceae bacterium | reverse complement strand
TCAAAATGCTAATAATTGTAATTGGCAAGATTGTTGATATTTGTAGCTATTAACTATTGAAATATGATATGCAGAATAATATAAATACTAATACTCCTATTTACCCAATTAGAACAGCGGCACAACTTCTAGGTATTTCAGTTCCAACTTTAAGAATGTACGAAAAAGAAGGATTGATACTTTCACATAAAACAGAAGGAAACCAAAGAATTTACTCAGAAGATGATTTAGAAAGGTTAAGATGTATACGCCGGGCAATAAACGAGTCTAAAATTAGTATAAATGGAATTAAGACTATTTACTCACTAATTCCATGTTGGGAAGTTGTTAAATGTTCAGGAGAAGATAGAAAAGTTTGTAATGCTTTTAAGAGCCATGAGCAACCATGCTGGACTTTTACTCATCCAAATACAACTTGTGAAAATAGAGATTGCAAGGAATGTGAAGTTTACACAAAATACTCACAGTGCGGTTCAATAAAAGATTTAATAAAGAATATATCAGGATTATAATTTATGAATTCATTATCAAGAAGACGTTTTCTCAAAATTACGGGAGCAACTTTTGGTGCTACTGTAGCTGCCACTTCATTAAGCGGAGTTGTGAAAGGTGCGGAAAAAGTAGATGAAAAATCCGGACATAGCGTAAAGGGAATTAAAAAGATTCCAACTTTCTGTGATGTCTGTTTCTGGAAGTGTGGAGCTATTGCATATGTAAAAGATGGGAAATTATGGAAGATAGAGGGCAATCCTGAAGATCCTTTAAGTAACGGAAGATTGTGTCCGAGAGGAACAGGTGGAATTGGAGCTCATTTTGATGATGCAAGGTTAAAAGCTCCTCTAATCAGAAAAGGGCCAAGAGGTTCAGAGGAATTTGTTCAAGTAACTTGGGATGAAGCATTTGATTATATAGCTAAGAAAATGAATAAGATTAAAGCTGAACATGGTCCCGAAGCAATGGCGTTATTTAGTCATGGTATTGGAGGGAATTTCTTAAAACACTTGATGAAGGCTTATGGAACTCCAAATTTGACAGCTCCATCTTTTGCTCAGTGCCGCGGACCAAGAGAAGTCGGTTTTGATCTAACATACGGTGATGTTGTTGGATCGCCTGAAAGAACAGATATTGAAAATACAAAATGTTTAGTTCTTCTTGGTTCTCATTTAGGCGAGAATATGCATAACACCCAAGTACAGGAATTTTCACATGCAATAGAAAACGGCGCGACTATTATTACAGTTGATCCGCGATTCTCTGTTGCTGCCGGAAAATCAAAACATTATCTGCCGATTAAACCCGGAACTGATATGGCTTTACTTCTTGCTTGGATGAATGTAATAGTAAGTGAAAAATTATATGATAAAAATTTTATTGACAAATATGCATTCGGATTTGAACAGTTTGAGTATGAAATTTCACAGTATACTCCTGAATGGGCATATATTGAGACTACAATTGAACCAGAATTAATTAGAGAAACAGCAAGAGAGATGGCAAGATATAAACCGGCTACTTTAATTCACCCGGGAAGACACACAACTTGGTATGGTGATGATGCCCAAAGAAGTCGTGCAATAGCATTACTTAATGCATTAATGGGAAATTGGGGCAAAAAAGGTGGTTTCTACAATCCATACAGTTTTAGTGTGCCTGGTTATCCATATCCTGAATATCCAAAATCAGAAAAAGGTGCTGCCGATAATCCGGATCATAAATATCCATTTGCTGAAGGTGAGAAGATTTCTACCGGTTTACGCGACGCAACTATAACTGGCAAACCATATCCAATTAAAGGATGGTTTGTTTATGCAACAAACTTAACTCAAGCTTTACCGAACACTCAAGAAACAATTGATGCGATTCAGAAATTAGATTTAATGGTTGTAGTTGATGTAGTACCAAGCGAAATTGCCGGATATGCAGATGTTGTTCTTCCTGAGTCAGTTTATTTGGAGAGGTATGATGATTTAAATACACCACTCTTTAAGGAAAGTTTCGTTGCACTTCGTCAGCCGGTTATTGATGCTCCTAATGATCAAAAACCAAATTGGTGGATGGCTAAGAAATTAGCAGATAAACTTGGATTGCAAAAATATTTTCCATGGAAAAATGTTGAAGAATATTTGGATACAAGATTAAAAAGTGCCGGATTGAGTTTGGAGCAGCTTAAAAAAGAAGGTGTGGTCAAAGGTCCCAAATACCCAATTTACGTAAATGAAAACGAAGATCCTCAATTTTATACTCCTTCTGGAAAAGTTGAATTTTATTCAATGAGACTTAAAGAAGCGGGACTAGATCCAATTCCTAAATACACCAAGTTCGAAGATCCTCCTGCAGGTTATTTTAGACTACTTTTTGGTAGATCTCCGGTTCATACTTTTAGCAAAACTCAATCAAACCGGTTTTTGTCTGATATGATGGACGAAAATGAAGTTTGGCTAAACATTGATGTAGCCGGAAGAATGGGACTAAAGAATGGTGAATACATCAAACTAAAAAATCAAGATGGAGTTGTGAGTAATAAAGTGAAAGTAAAAGCTACCGAAAGAATTAGAACTGACTGCGTTTATATGGTTCATGGTTTTGGTCAAAGATCGAAGATGTATAGACAAACTTTTAATAAAGGAGCTAGTGATTCGCAGCTTATAACAAAATATAATACAGATCCATTGATGGGTGGAACAGGTATGAATGTTAATTTTGTAACTATTGAGTGGGGGGCGTAAAATGGCAAGATATGGAATGGTAATTGATACTGCAAAATGTGTTGGATGCCAAGATTGCGTTATTGCCTGCCAAGCAGAAAATAATGTTCCCGAAGGATTTTGCAGAGATTGGATAACAACTGAATCTAAAGGAAAGTTTCCAACAATTGAGATGGAAATTAGAACTGAAAGATGTAACCATTGTACAGATGCGCCTTGTGTTTCTTGTTGCCCAACCGGTGCAAGTCACTATCATGATGTGGGTGGAGTTGTGCTTGTTAATCATAATGAATGCATTGGCTGTAAAGCTTGTATAGCTTCTTGTCCTTATGATGCAAGATTTGTTCATCCGGAAGGTTATGTTGATAAATGTACATTCTGCATTCACAGAGTTGAAAAAGGTGAATTGCCCGCTTGTGTTTCTGTTTGTCCAACTTATTGTATGCACTTTGGTGACTTGGATGATCCGAATAGTGAAGTCAGCAAAATGCTAAAATCAAGAAAGCATCATTCACTTATACCGGAAGCTGGAACTAAACCAAATATATTTTATTTGACTTAGGAGATATTAATGAACGAAATAACTACAACAAGAAGTAACCCAATGATTGATCCCTCTTTAACTGTTTGGGGATGGGAAATTCCTGTTTATCTTTTTCTTGGTGGAATGGTTGCTGGAATGATGTTAATTTCAGGTTACTTTTTATTTAAGGGTAGACACAAAGAAACAAACTGTTCATGCTACTATCTTCCCTATATGAGCTTTGTTTTATTAACATTAGGTATGGTAGCTTTATTTTTAGATCTTGAACATAAATTATATGTCTGGCGACTCTATACAACTTTCGAAGTTACGTCGGCAATGTCATGGGGTTCATGGATACTTATTCTTGTTTATCCAATATTGATGTTAAATATTTTATTACGCCCGCCAAAAGTGCTTGAGGAAAAACTTCCAATAATTGGTGAATGGAAAAACAAATTATTAGCTAACCCATTGTGGATTAAATATATTGGTGTGTTAAGTATGTTTTTTGGTGCTGGAATTGGATTATATACTGGAGTTTTACTTAGTTCTCTTGGAGCTCGACCATTGTGGAGCTCATCAATACTTTGGCTTTTGTTTTTAGTTTCGGGACTTTCTGGGGCAGCAGCTTTTGTTCACGTTATTGCGAAAAATGTTTATGAGAGAGAATTACTTGCAAAAGCAGATAATGCTTTTTTAATTGTAGAGCTATTTGTAATTGCCCTATTTATAATTGGATTAAAAACTGCGACCGAAGTTCAAGCGCATGCTGCAGATATGCTTCTATTTGGTGATTTCGCCTCTACTTTTTGGGTATTTGTAATAGGTGTTGGAATTGTTATTCCATTGATTATTCAGCTTCTAGCTGTTAATCATAAGATTCACCATACACCAATTGCACCTTTAATGGTAATAGTTGGAGGCTTATTATTAAGATTCATTATTGTAGCTGCAGGGCAATATAGTCATTGGTTTGCACTTAATTAAACTTAAGGAAATAAATATATGTTAAATTTTAAGGAGTGGTTTTCTCATCATCATGAAGATAACGCGATGGATGGCCATTTAACTCAAAAACATTATTCTAATCCCTATTTAATTGGATTGCTATTGGGATTGGTATTACTAGCAACTTTTGTAATAATGGGTAGAGGACTTGGAGCTTCAGGTGTTTTGTCAATAGCAACTTCTGTTGCTGTTGAAAAGGTAGCACCATCACAAACAGCGAATAATGAATTTTACAAGGGATATTTAGGAGATGGAACTAAGAGCCCATTTAAAGACTGGCTGGTTTTTCAAATAATTGGAGTAGTTATTGGGGGGTTTCTTTCTGGTGCTATATCAGGTAGAAACAAAATAATGGTGGAAAAAGGGCCGAGAATATCTAATGCGAGAAGATTTATGTTTGCGTTTATTGGTGGATCTTTGATGGGATTTGGAGCTAAAATGGCTCGTGGATGTACGAGCGGTCAGGCACTTACTGGTGGAGCTTTGTTAAGTGTTGGTGGTTGGGCATTTATGATAATGGTATTTGTTGGAGCATATGCAATGGCATATTTTGTTAGGAGGGAATGGACATGATGGCACCTTTTTATAAATTCGGTATGTTTAATGACGAAGTAAGTTTAATAGTTGCTTTCGTTATTGGAATATTTTTTGGGTTTGTTTTGGAAAAAGCTGGTTTTGGTAGTGCGAGAATGTTAGCTGCTCAATTTTATTTTACTGATATGAGAGTGTTTAAAGTAATGTTTACAGCAATTGTTGTGGCTATGATTGGACTATTTTATTTATCATGGATTGGTTTCTTGGATCTATCATTAGTTTATTATGGCGATACATATTTAATTCCACAAATTGTTGGCGGATTAATTTTGGGTTTCGGATTTGTTATCGGCGGTTATTGCCCTGGTACATCAGCTGTTGCAATTAGCACTGGTAGAAAGGATGCAATATTTTATGCATTAGGCGGAATGTTCGGAATTTTTATTTTTGGTGAAATTTTTCCATTTATAAGCGATTTCTTTTACTCAACCCATATGGGAAGGATAAGCATTCCTGAATTGTTAGATATTAATTATGGTTTTATTATGTTGTTAGTTATTCTTTTGGCAATAGCCGGATTTACAGCAGCTGAATGGGCTGAAAAGATAACTGCAAAGAAAAAGGTGGAGGAATAATATGATACTTAAAACTATTGCAGAAATGCCACCAAGAAAACGACTCGGAATACTTGCCGTAATTTTAGGATTTATTTCAATGTTTGCTGGAAGTCCTTTTGATAATACTAAAACTTCTGTAAACTCAAAGGAATTATCCTTAATCTCGGCTGATGAGATTGGGAATGTCACTGTTAATAATTTGGCAGATGCAATAATTAAATCTAAATTTGATTACAGATTAATCGATTTGAGAAAATCATCTGAGTTTGCCAATTACAATATCCCTTCATCTGAGAATATTCAAGTTGAACAGATTCTTAATTTCGGTCTAGCTAGGAACGAAAATATTTTACTTTATTCAGATAACGATATTGAAACAACTCAAGCTTGGTTCTTATTGAAAGCAAACAATTATCAGGCGGTGAACGTTCTTAAAGGAGGACTCAACGAATGGCAGAGTGAAGTATTGTTCCCGGTTTGTAGTTGTGGAGAATCTCCTACAACTGAACAGAAACACAAACACAGCAAGCTTGTAGAAGTAAGTGAGTTTTTTGGTGGGAAAATTCAAACTGTAAATATTGGTGAAAATACCGAAAAGATGAAAATGCCTGAACTAACAGCACCAACAACAGTTATACTTAAAAAGACTACTGGTAAAAAGAAAAGAGAAGGCTGTTAAACCAATTTAAGGTCCGGATACATTTCGGACCTTTCCTCAATTTAAATTAATCAACATTTCAAAAAAGATTTAATCTCACAACATTTTTAAAGGATAACATATTCTTTTTTTCTTAAAGGAAAGAAGAAAACCTTTTTACATTCTTAAATTTGAAAAAACTAATAATTGAAATTCAATTTTTTCAATAAAATTGATATAAATCTATGGCAAGAAAGTTGATATAATATTATATCAACTTTTAATTATGCAAATATGAATGAACCAAAATATACTATAAGTACCGCTGCTAAATTGGCTGGATTATCTGTTCATACATTAAGGAAGTATGAACGTGAAGGATTAATTATTCCCTTCAAAAAAGACAGCAAGCAACGTTTGTATTCAGATCTAGATTTGGATAGATTAAAATGTATAGTTAAAACTATATCGGAAGATAAAATTAATATAGAAGGGTTGAGAAGGGTTTTAGCTCTTATCCCTTGCTGGAGTATTGTAAATTGTAAATTAGAAGATAGAAATAATTGCGAATTCTTTTCTTCTCACACTAAACCTTGTTGGATGATTAACCATAAAAATAATTATTGTGAAGGAAGAGAATGTCGTGAATGTGAAGTATATAACAGTTTCGGGAATTGTGGATCGATTAAACAAAAATTAAAAGAATTGTTACTTTAAAAATTAGGAACTATTATGAAAAAAATTGTAATACTTGGTGCAGGCACTGCCGGCACAATGATGTTAAATAAGTTACATGAAAACCTTGATAAAAATGAATGGCAGTTAACAATCGTTGATCAATTTGAAACTCATTATTATCAACCTGGGTTTTTATTCATTCCATTCGGTATCTATGACAAAAAGGATGTTGTTAAACCAAAGCGAGATTTCTTTCCCAAAGGTGTAGAAGTTATCGTATCAGAAATAGATAAAATCGAACCGGAACAAAATCGTGTCTTACTCGCAAATAATGTTGTTCTAAATTATGATTTATTAATTGTTGCAACTGGAGCAAAGATTAAACCAGAAGAAACTGAAGGAATGACTGATGAATTATGGTATAAAAATATTTTTGATTTTTATACAATTGAAGGTGCTACTGCATTAGCGAATTTCTTCAAATATTGGGAAGGTGGAAAACTTGTATTGAATATTACTGAAATGCCAATTAAATGTCCTGTAGCGCCTTTAGAATTTGTATTTCTTGCAGACTCATACTTCACTGAAAAGGGGATTAGAGATAAAGTAGACATTCATTTTGTAACTCCCTTGCCTGGTGCATTTACCAAACCAAAGGCCTCAGAAATATTAGGGGATATATTAACTAAGAAGAATATAAATCTAACGTCTGATTTTAATATTGCCCGAGTTGATAATGAAAATAAAAAAATTGTTTCTTGGGACGAAACAGAAATACCATTTGACGTATTAGTTACAATCCCGACAAATATGGGAGACGATGTTATTGAAAGAAGTGGTATGGGTGATGAACTACAATTTGTTCCAACTGATAAGCATACCCTTAAATCTGATAATTATGACAATGTTTTTGTAATTGGAGATGCTACAAACCTACCTAGTTCCAAAGCAGGTTCTGTTGCCCATTTTGAAGCTGATATTCTATTAGAAAATATATTAAGTGCAATTGATGGTCGTGAATTAAAAGCTAAGTTTGATGGACATGCTAATTGTTATATTGAATCTGGATTTGGGAAAGGAATATTAATTGATTTCAACTATGATACAGAACCCCTCCCAGGAAAATTTCCGTTACCCGGAATTGGTCCTTTTTCTCTTTTAGAAGAAACTAAAATGAATCACTACGGGAAAGTAATGTTCAGATGGATGTATTGGAATTTATTGCTTAAAGGTTCAGAATTGCCTATTGAATCTCAAATGACAATGGCTGGAAAGAGGTCATAGAGATGGAAGAAAAAAATATGCAATTGCAAATCGATATGCTTAATGAAAAACTTGATGTAATACTTGAAGAAATTGAACATCAAAGAAAACATCGTCAAGAGATGGAAGATCTCAAAGATGATCTGATGAGAGTTACTTCCGGTGTTTATAAGTCAGCCATAACTGAATTGGAAGAAATACATGATCATACAACTGGGGAAGATATTTTTTACCTCGGTAAAAAACTGTTGAGGAATGTTAACACATTAACACAAACATTTGAATTAGTAGAAAATGCTAAAGGATTTTTGGAAGACTTCGCTCCGGTATCTCGCGAACTTATTTTTGATACAATGAAGAAATTCGATGAGTTTGATAGAAAAGGATACTTTGAATTCTTAGGGGAATTGGAAAAAATTGCTGATAATATTGTTACATCTTTTTCAGTTGAGGAGGTAAAAGCCCTTTCTGAAAATGTTGTTACAATTCTCAATACAATCAAAAATTTAACGCAACCGGATATGCTCAACGCAATTAATAATGCAGTTGAAGTTTATAAAAAGCTAGATATAAATATTGAAGATGATATATCATATTTAAAGCTTTTTAAAGAGCTGAAATCGCCCGAAATGAAAAAGGGATTAGCATTTGGCATTAAATATTTGAAAAGTTTATCAGAAATAAATTCAGATAATAAAGTTATTAAATAACCACATTTAATTGGAGTAAAAATGAGTACTAAAGAATATGCTGGTAAAACAGTTGAAACCACTGAAGATGGATTTTTGACTAATGCTTCAGATTGGAACAAGGAACTTGCAATCGATATTGCAAAAGAAGAAGGAATAGACGAATTAACTGATCGTCATATGTTGGTAATTAATTTTATGAGAGATGTTTTTGAAAAAACTGGCGATGGGCCGTCAATTAGGAAGCTTACAAAAGAAAGTGGAGTCCCAACTAAAGAACTATATGCATTATTCCCAAAAGGACCAGCAAAAAAAGCTGCAAGAATTGCTGGTATTCCTAAACCAAAGGGTTGTATCTAAAAATTTATTAAATAAAGATCTTATTAAAAACTTAAAATTAAGGGGCTTGAAATGGCTGAAAAAATTGAAAAAGTATCAATAATAATTTCACGAGGATCTTTAGAAGGTGTGTATCCTGGTTTAATTATGGCAAATGGCGCAAGGATGGAAGGTATAGAGGCTACAGTGTTTTTTACATTCTTCGGATTAGATGCGATCATTGATAAAAGAATGGATAGCATCAGCGTTGCAACAGTTGGAAACTCAGCAATGAGAATGCCGGGCGGTTTAAAAATGCCAACATTACTTGGAGCACTCCCTGGAATGTCCGCATTTGCCACTAGTATGATGAAGAAAGAAATGGAGAAAATTGATATACCACCTGTCAGAGAGTTTATTGAGATGATAAGTGATGCTGGTGGTGAGCTTTATGCATGTAAAGCTACTGTTGATATGTTTCATCTCAGTAAGGAAGATTTTTGTCCTCAGATGAATGAAATAATTACAGTAGGTGAATTTTACGAAAAATCAGCCGGCGCTTCAATAATATTTACATGATCAAAGATTTAAAGGCGATAATTTTATTATCGCCTTTAAGATTGTAATTACTGTCTCGTCCTGAAATAAGTTGACACATTATGGACTTATTAATGGAAACACAAACCGACACTTCAAAAATCAAGAGTTCAGTTTAGCTTTATTCTTATTACTCCAATTTTCAAGAGCATCAATCAATTCCGACATAACTTGAGTAATAATTGTCTGTTTGTCTTCGCTTATATTGTTTAAAATATTTTGATGTAGTTCAATATGCTTTTTGGTCAACTGATTGATAAATTTCCTACTTTCCGGGGTTAAATCAACCAAGTGATTTCTCTTATCATTCTCATCAACTCTTCTAATAATATAATTTTTAGCTTCAAGACTAGTTAAGATGTGAGTTACTCTACCGGCACTAATTTCTAATTCTTTAATCATTTCTTTAATTGAGACCGTTGATGTTTTACTAAACATTCTTAAACATCTTAATTCAGTAGGTGTTAATTGAAAGAGAGCTGCAAAGCTTGTTTCTTTTTTATTGCAAGCTCTTGCTAGTTTACAAGTAAGTTCAGCCATTGTTTTGGCTTGAGCTTTATTTGATAGATTCTTCATTGGACAAATTCCTATTATTTTACAATCTAAACTAAAATATTATTATATAATTATCAAATAATTTTAAGCTATTTATTTTTTTTCTTCTTGGCGATAATGAATATTTCCTATTATTTTACATGATAAATAATTTTTAATTAGAGGTTAACTTTTGAAAGTTTTAGTTACCGGAGGAGCAGGCTATATTGGCTCTCATTTTGTAAAAATTTTAACAAAAGAAAAAATTGATTGCGTTGTACTAGATAATTTAAGCAGAGGACATAAGGAAGCAGTTCCCTCAAATGTACCACTTGAGGTTATTGATTTACTTGATATTCATGCATTAGAAGATTTGTTTAAAAAATATTCTTTTGATTCAATCGTTCACTTTGCAGCTTTTGCTTATGTGGGCGAATCAGTAGAAAATCCCATTTTATATTACCAAAACAATGTTGTAGGCAGTTTTAATTTAATACGTGCAGCTGTTGAAGCAGAAATAAAAAATTTTGTTTTTTCATCAACTTGTTCACTTTATGGTAATCCTAGCGAAGTCCCAATTTCTGAGGAATTACCTACCAATCCTATCAACCCATATGCACAAACAAAGTTAACAATTGAAAACATGCTAAGGGATTTTGAAGAAGCATATGGAATAAAATCTGTTTGTCTCCGTTATTTTAATGCTGCTGGGGCTGATTTTTTGGCTGAAATTGGCGAAAGCCATGATCCCGAACCACACTTAATTCCTATTGTGATAAATACAGCTCTAGGTTTAAGAGAGAAAGTTTTTGTATTTGGTGATGACTACGAAACTAAGGATGGTACATGTATTAGGGATTACATTCACATTAATGATCTTGGTGATGCTCATTTAAAAGCTTTGCAATATTTACATAATGGAGGTGTTTCTGAGATAATTAATTTAGGTACGGGAGAAGGGAATTCAGTTAAAGAAATAATTGATGCTGCAGAAAAAATTTCAGGAAAGGAAATAAAAAGAGAGATTGTAGGAAGAAGACCCGGTGATCCGGCAGTTTTAATTGCAGACAACAAAAAAGCTAAAAAAATTTTAGGATGGGAACCCAGGTACGATTTACACCAAACTATTTCATCAGCTCATAAATGGCATTCTTCAAAAAGGTTCTAAATGTTAAAAAAAACTGATACTCCGATACAAGATTTATTTATTATTGAACCCCAAATATTTACTGACGAAAGAGGTTTCTTTTTTGAATCCTTTTCAGAAAAAAAATATAAAGAATTAGGGATAGATTATAATATTGTTCAAGATAATTTTTCCCAGTCTTCCAAAGGAACAATAAGAGGTTTACATTATCAAGTAGGAGAGTATGCGCAAGGGAAGTTATGCCAAGTTTTGCAAGGGAGAGTTTTAGATGTAGCAGTCGATATTAGATTTGGATCTCCAACTTTTGGTAAATCGTTTAGTGTGGAATTATCTGATGAAAATAAAAAACAATTCTGGCTTCCACCAGGATTTGCTCATGGATTTTCTGTGCTTTCTGAAACTGCACTATTCCATTACAAGTGCACGAATTACTATAGTAAAAAAGATGAAAGGTGCATCATATATAATGATGATGAATTAAAAATAAACTGGATGGTAAAAAATTCGATAATTTCTGAAAAGGATAATTTTGGTGTTCTTTTTAAGAATATAGATAGAGATTTTACTTTTATAGAAAATAGCTAAAGGAGAATTTAATGAAGTTAGCAGTAATTGGAACAGGTTATGTAGGTTTAGTGTCTGGAACTTGTTTTGCAGAAATGGGAAATGATGTAATTTGCGTAGATAATAATCAAGAGAAATTAGCGAAACTAAAAAATGCAGAGGTTCCAATTTATGAACCTGGGCTGGATTTATTATTCTACAGGAATATTGCAAAAAAAAGATTAATATTTACTGATGATTTAAAGTCAGCCGTATTAGATGCAGAAATAATATTACTTTGTCTTCCAACCCCTCAAGGCGAAGATGGTTCAGCCGATCTTAAATATGTCTATGGAATTGCAGAAGATATTGCGAAAATATTAGTTGAAAATCCAGGCCATGATTTCAAAATAATTGTTAATAAAAGTACCGTCCCAGTTGGTACTTGTGCAGCAGTAACAGAAATAATGAATAAAAAAGATGTTAAAGATTTCGAAGTGGTCTCAAACCCCGAATTTTTACGTGAAGGATATGCGGTTGATGATTTTATGAAACCAGACAGAATAGTAATTGGTGTTTCGTCCGAAGAAACGATGAAAAAAATGAAATCACTCTACTATCCATTTATTTCTCATGGCAGTCTGATTATTGAAATGAATCCTGAAAGTTCTGAAGTAACTAAATATGCTGCAAATTCATATTTGGCTATGAGAATTACATTTATGAATGAACTGGCTAACTTCTGTGAAGGCGTTGGAGCCAATGTTGATTTAGTAAGAAAAGGTATGGGTTCCGATACTAGAATTGGTAAAAAGTTTTTGCATGCCGGTATTGGATATGGCGGTTCATGTTTCCCAAAAGATGTTAATGCTCTGATCCGCACTTCTCGAGAAAAAGGTGCTGAGATGAAACTGTTAACAATGGTTGATCAGGTTAACCAAGAACAAAAGATGGTACTTGTAAAGAAAATTCTTAAACATTTTAATAATGATATTGAAGGTAAAAACTTTGCCGTTTGGGGATTGGCATTTAAGCCAAATACTGATGATATGCGTGAAGCTCCATCGGTAATAATTATTAATGAGTTGTTAAAACATGGTGCAACTGTTCAAGCTTACGATCCCGAAGCAATGGAAAATGCTAAATTTTATTTACAAGATAAAATTAAGTATGTTAAAAATCAGTATGATGTTGTTAAGGGTGCTGATGCGCTTCTCGTTTTAACTGAATGGAATGAGTTTAATAATCCGGATCTTGAAGAAGTTAAAAGATTATTAAATAAACCGGTAATATTCGATGGTAGAAACGTATTCAACAGAAGAAAGACAAAACAGATGGGATTTACTCATTACAGCATTGGCAAAACACCAATAATTCAATAGAAATCTGTTAAGTTTAAAAACCTCCAAAGTTTTTAAAACCTTGGAGGTTTTTAGTTTTAATATTACTATTTACAAACCAATCATTGTAAATATTCAATAAATCATTCTTACTGTCCCAAAACCTTTTCATAATAATTAATATATTGAGGAACAATTAATTTCTTTTCAAAATATTCAACAGAGCGTTTTCTGGAATTTTTAGCGAAAGAATTAAACTTCTTTTTATTGGTTAAAAGTTCAAGAGCATATTTTGCCATTCTATCAACATCAGCAAATTCAGCGATAAATCCAGTTTTATTGTGAACAATCAATTCAGGTATACCACCAACACTTGAACTAATTACCGGAACCCCACATGCCATTGCTTCTAATGCCGCCAGTCCAAAGCTTTCAGATTGTGATGGGAGTAAAAATATATCACCAACGCTTAGCAAATTTTCCAATCCGTCTTGCTTTCCTAAAAATAAAACATCTTTCTCAAGCTTTAAGTCACGGGCTAACCTTTCACATTCAGAACGATCCGGTCCATCCCCAATAAGAATTAATTTAGTGGGTATCACTTTATTCACTTGTTCCAAAATTCTAATCGTATCTGCAACTCTTTTTACTGGTCTGAAATTAGAAGTATGAATTAATATTTTCTCTCCGTTTGGGGCAACGTGATCTTTAAATTGTTTGTTACAAACTGGCTTGTATAATTCAGTGTCTATAAAATTATGAATTACTTCAATGTCTTTATCAATATGATAGTTTGTTATTGTTTTTTCTTTTAGGAATCTTGAAACTGCTGTAACTCCGTCACTTTCCTCAATACTTAATTTTACAAGAGGAAGAAAAGATGGCTCCAATCCTACCAGTGTAATATCAGTACCGTGCAGTGTAGTAACAACTTTAATATCTGAACCCGTTTTATTTAAAATTAATTTTGCCATATAGGCACTTGTAGCATGAGGAATAGCATAATGAACGTGAAGAAGATCAAGTTGCTCATACTCAATAACCTCTAACATCTTACTTGTTAATGCCAATCCATAAAGCTGATGTTCAAATAAAGGGTAATTGCTAACTTCAACTTCGTGATAAAATATATTTTCTACAAAATTTATTAAGCGGTGAGGCAATGCATAACTGATAAAATGAACTTCGTGTCCTAACTGGGCTAACTCTTTGCCGAGTTCTGTAGCAACAACACCGCTTCCGCCGTATGTTGGATAACAAGTAATTCCAATTTTCATATGTGATGTATTTCCTATAATTTTTCTTGTCTCAAATTAGTAAAATTTTCAGCTAATATTTTGCTTATCACAAAAGCTGATTAGAAAACTATAATTTAATTATATTTTCATTTAAGATTTATATTTCAAATTTAATATGAGTTTTATAATTGATTAAGAAAAGAATACTTGTCATTGGTTCTAATGGAATGTTGGGACAAAATGTTGTTTCACAGTTTAAACAAATAGATAAATACGAAGTTCAATTGGCATCTTTTGAGGAGGAGTCTTTCTTTAAAGAGCTCCCTTACGAAAAAATAAATATTGCAGAAAAAAAAGAAGTTAAAAAACTCTTGATGGATTTTTACCCTGATTTTGTGATTAATTTAGCTGCTTACACAAATGTTGATAAAAGTGAAACTGATCGTGAAGCATGTTGGAACGTTAATGTTAATGCTATTGAGTATTTAGCTAAATATTGTGTGCCTTCAAATGCGCACCTTATTCAAATATCATCAGATTATGTTTTTGACGGTAAAAATGGTCCTTATTCCGAAAAGGATCTACCAAATCCAATAAGCTATTACGGAAGAAGTAAGCTTGCCGGTGAAAATATCATTAAGAAATTTAATATACCATATACCATAATTAGAACAAATGTACTTTTTGGATATGCAGAATTTGGCAGACCAGATTTTGTTAAATGGGTTGTAAATTCTTTGAGAACTGAGAATCCTATTAGAATCGTAACTGATCAAATTAACAATCCGACTTTTCTAGATGATATTGCTGGCGCGATAAAAAATATTTGTGATCTTAAGAAAATAGGCATATACAATATTGGCGGTGCTGAATTATTAAATAGATATGAGTTTACGGAAAAAATAACAGAGTACTTTAATCTTGACTTAAGTTTAGTAACTCCAATTTTAACTGAAGAATTAAAACAACCGGCTCCCCGTCCGTTGAATTCAGGATTTATTAACTTGAAAGCCGAAACCGAACTTAATTACAAACCAAGACCTTTTAAGGAGTGCTTTTTAATAATGGATAATGCTTGGAGGAAAAGAAAGTAACCAATGCTAAATAAGTATGATGCCTTTATTTTTGATTTAGACGGAACTATCTATATAGATGATAAGCTTATAGCCAAAGCAAAAGAAGTAATAAATAAAATTAAGAAATTAAAAAAAAGTGTGGTTTTTATCTCAAATAAAACCACCGGATCGACAACTGATTATTACAACTTTCTTAAGTCCTGCGGATTAAAGATTACTTTCGATGAAATAATAAATGCTACAATAACTACAAAAAACTATCTAAATAAGAAGCATTCGGGGGAAAATTTTTTTGCAATTGGTGAAAAATCCTTCATTGGTGAATTAAAAGAATCTGGGCTTAATTTTGTTGCTGACCCTAATATAACCGATATTGTAATTATTACTTTAGATAGAACACTAAACTATTCTAAGCTAGAAATTGCAGCGACAGCATTAGATAAAGGTGCAAGATTTTATGCAGCAAATATAGATAATACTTGTCCAGTTGAAAAGGGTGAAATCCTCGATGCGGGTTCAACAATTTCAGCTCTCGAAAAAAGAACAAATCGTAAGCTTGAAAAACATTTCGGGAAGCCATCAAAGTATATGATGGATGAAATATTTAGTAGAGTAAGTGTTGAACCAGAAAGTTGTTTAATTATTGGAGATCGGCTAGAAACAGATATTGCTATGGGCAATAAGTTTGGAATTGATACCGCATTAGTAATGACCGGTGTCAATAAAGGCCTCACTTTATCAAGTAGGTATAAGCCAACATATAAATTATCCTCAATCGCAGAATTAATTAAATAAATTATTTTTGCATTTACATAAAACTTTCGTAATTTTGTTATGAGCATATGCTCATAATGATTATGGCACGACCAAAAAAACATAGAAATGTAAATTGTAATCCAGGGGCCTATTATTTTAAGCCTCGGGGAATTCCTCTAAGAAATTTGGAAACTATTCAAATAGCTAAAGATGAATTGGAGGCAATAAAACTTGCTGATCACTTATCACTTTCTCATGAAGCAGCAGCTGAGAAGATGCAGATTTCCCGTGCAACTTTTGGCAGGATTATTAAATCAGCAAGGAGCCAAATAGCTGAATCAATATTATTAGGGAAAGCAATAGAAATTACCAATTAAAATTCGGAGTATAAAATGAAAGTAGCAGTTGCAACAGATGATTTTGCTAATGTAGCAGGGCACGTTGGAAGATGTAACGGGTTTTTAGTTTATGAAATTGAAGACGGAAAAGTGATAAATGTTGAGAATAGAGAAAATAATTTCACAAATCATAAAAGATCAGAACACCATTCTCATGAGCATGGACAAGAGCATTCACATGGTCATAGCCATTCAGCTTTGGTAGATGGTTTATCAGATTGTTCCCATTTAATTTGTACTGCCGCAGGATGGAGAATGCAGAATGACTTCAAAGCGGTTGGTAAAGAACTAATTTTTACAGATGAAAAAATTGCAGAAATTGCTGCACTTAAACTTGTAAAGGGGTCACTAGAAATTAATTCTGACGGTGCTTGTCATTCACATTAAAATGAATGATTGTGTAAAGTGTATTTATTATTAGTCAAAATTTTATTACTTTGATTTAACAATAAGTAGTTTCTAAAAGTTTTCAACTTAACATTTTGAAAAATTTTAATGCACTTCATATCTTATTTTTTTGTGCTTCCTTTTTTTTGTTTAGCTGTAGTGAAAAAACAGACAAAGAATCTGAATATCGACACGAAAATCAAGAGCTAAAAATCCTTCTCTCAGATCCAGTTGAAACGCTAGATCCCTTAAAAATTGTATACAGTTCTGACTGGGAAGTCGCGAATAATATTTTTGAGGGACTTGTTTCTATTAATTTTGATGGTCGGATTCAAAATGTATTAGTTGATTCAATAACTATTGCTAAAGATAACTTAACATATAAATTTAAACTAAAACCTAAGGTGTATTTTCACGATAGCCCTTGTTTCTTGAGTGGAAAAGGAAGAAAATTAAATTCATCTGATATTTATTATACATTTGAAAGACTCTCAAAAAGAAATTATAAATTTTCCAATTGGCATTTAATTAGTGATAAAATTACAGGTATTGAAGATTACCAGTCTGGACTGAATGATCAAATAAGTGGAATTAAAATATTAGACTCGTTACGATTCAATATAGCTTTAAATCAGCCATTTAGCTCTTTCCTAAAAATTCTAGCGAATCCAAATTTTTATATCGTTCCAAAAGAAGCAATTGAATATTTTGGAGAAAATTTTGATAAAAATCCTATTGGTACCGGTCCTTTCAGAATATCTGAATATAAGAGATATGAAAAAATCATACTTGTAAAAAATGAAAATTATCATCTATTAGATAAAAATGGGGATAGGTTCCCTTACTTAAACTCAATTGAGTTTAGAACAATAGACGAAACAGAAAATAGAATAAGTGAATTGGTAAGAAGAAGCATTAACTTTGCTAGTATTGGTTATGACGAGTTAATGAATTTATCAAAAGATAAGTTTTTCTTGAATGATTTTAATGTGAAAAAAGGTAACGAAGGTCTTGGGGTTAGATATTGGACATTTTATTTTGATAAGAAGGATAATGATCAATATCAAAACTTAAGAAAATCAATTATTTCAGAATTTAATTATTCATATTCAGAAAGAGATACCGTTTTGAATTCAAGGGCATATACCTTAGTCCCACCAAAATTATTATTGACAAATATTGAAAATTTAAGTAGTCTTCAATTTAATTTGCAAAGAACAGTTCCCAGGAATATCAACTACTCTGACACAGTTATTATTATGGCGAATATGGAGTACACAGAATTAATTGAGTTAGAAAATATATTTAGAAAACTTAATTTGCCATTCAAGCGAATAATTAAACCGGATAACTATTATGGTGAAATATCAAAAGTAAAACCAACATTATTTAGAATCAGTATGACGCCCTCTTTTCCAGATGCTATAGAATATTACTCACTTTTCTATTCCAGTAATATAAATGGTATTAATCTTGGAAATTTTTCAAACAGTGCTTACGATAAAATTTATGATGAACTATTATTAGAAAATGATTTTGGGAACCAGCAGACATTGTATAATAAGTTGGAGCAAATATTGAATGATGAAGCAGCGGCAATATATTTGAAGCATTATGGACCATCATATTATATCTATTCGAAAAATATTAAACAGCTAAAATTTAACTTTTGTATGCCCGATTACACAAATGCTTATTTTGAATAAATGATTAGAAGTAAAAAAAAAATAACCAATCAGCTTTTAATTTTTGTTTTTTCAACTTCCTTTTTACTCATTGTTGGAAGCTTCCTATATTTTTATTTTTCGGGAAAAGAATTTTTAGACGATTCTGCACAAAATGAAATCGAATTATTTAGAAATCATTTTGAAAAAGCTTGCCAAAACCAAATCAGAGAGCTAAATAATGAAGTAAATGGGTTCTTAGTTGGTCTTAATTCCACTGAAACCTTTAACAATCTTGATCAAAAGAGAGTTAAAGACTTTATAGAATTTAACGAGACGCTGATTGATGAAATTTACTTTATTAATTTTAACGACTCTTTAATCACAGCGGCTCTCCCAGTTAAGGTTTTTGGAGGTAAACAAATAGTCAATTTCAAACTAATTGAACTAAAAGAATTCACTCATTTGGACTCGCTAGCGGTTATTTACATTTTAAATGAAAATAGCAAGTTTGGCAATACTCTTGTAAAGAAAAGTAAAAATTATTATTTATCTAAAAATATGAAGGAATTTACGTTACTTTTAAGACTAAACGGATTAACCCTTTTTGAAAAATGTATTGATCAAATTTATTATCCTCCAAACATTCAATTTGCAATAGCCAATCAAGCGGAAATGATTGAGTATTCAACTAATAAATTCTGGATAAAACAAAAAATTGATAAATATTTCAATTTTGAAAAGATGCAGAATAATATGCAATCAAATGATAAAATAAACATAGTTTGTAATAAGTGGGAAAGTAAAATTTTAGGAACTTGGCTAATTATAACAAATGAGATTACAGCAGACTACAATAACTTTTATGATATAGTTTATAAGCTTTTGTTCTATTCAATTCTCATTTACCTTTTAATTGCCGGATTTACACTTTTTTATTCAAGGCGAATATCTAAAGATCTGAACAAAATCACTAAAGTTGCTACTGAAGTTGGTGATGGAAATTTTGAAAATAAAATAAATATTAACCGGGATGACGAATTTGGTTTACTGATAAACTCATTTAATCAGATGGTTGAGAAGCTTAAACAAAGTTACTCTCAATTAAACGTAACAAATAAAGAACTTGAAAATAAAATTGAAGAATTAGTAAAAACTAAATCAGAGCTTACTAAACAGCAAAAACTGGCATTAATAGGTGAGACCATTTCAAAAATATCTCACGAAATGCAAAACAAAATAAGTGGTGTAAGTGTTTGGGTTCAAAATCTTGAAATGCAGTCTTCACTAAGTGAAAACAATTTGATTTATGTTGAAGAGATAAAAAAATCCCTAAATTCTTTTGTTGAAATGTTGTTAAACTTTAAGAAATTTTATCGAAAACCTTATCTTGAAAAATCTAATTTTGATTTCATAAAATTAATTGATCACACAATAAATATATTTCATTCCGATATTTCTGCAAAAGAACTTAATCTTGAAGTAACAACACAACTTAAAAACTTGGAAATATTTGCTGATAAGAGTTTACTTGAAGAATTACTTGTTAACCTTTTAGTAAATGCTATTTATTTTAGTCCACAAAAGGGTAAAATTATTATTGAAATTATTAGTAATGAAAGTGAGATAGAGTTCTCAATTGCTGACGAAGGTGTGGGAATTAAAGAAGATGTAATTGAAAATATTTTTAATCCTTTTTTTACAACTAAATCATCGGGCAGCGGACTTGGACTTGCAATATCTAAAAATATTGTTGAAGCACATAGTGGTGATATTGAAGTCTGCAGAAATGTAAAAGTTGGAGCAAAAATTATAGTTAAGTTACCCTCAAAATAAATAAGAAATAAAATGAAAATATTAGTCGTTGATGATGACAAAAATCTAAATTCTGGAATCTCTGCTTTTCTAAATTCAAATGATATCATTACTGTTTCAGCATCCGATGGAGAAGAGGGTTACAATAAAATTAGCGTTGAAAAATTTGATTTAGTTTTATCCGATTTACAAATGCCCAAAATGAATGGCATAGAATTATTAAAAAAGATGAAAGCACAAAATCCGGATTTGCCATTTATGATGATGACAGCTTTTGCATCAATAGAAAATGCTGTTGAAGCTATGAAAATGGGGGCAGAGGACTATCTAACTAAACCAATTAACTTAAAAGAACTGCTCATTAAAATTGAGAAGATTCAAAAAAGCATTGGATTGCTAAATGAAAATAAAGAGCTGAAAAAACGAGTTGCCAAATATGAAATCCCGAAAATTGTAGGTGAAAGTGAAGCTATTGAAGAATTAAAAAATATCCTTAGAAAAATATCAAGTGATCCAAATATTCCAGTTTCAATCTATGGTAAAAGCGGAACCGGCAAAGAATTAGTTGCGCGTAATATTCATTTTATGTCTGAAAGAAAAGAGAAACCTTTTCTGCCAATCAACTGCGCGGTTCTTTCTGATGATTTACTTGAGAGTGAATTATTTGGCTACGTAAAAGGTGCATTTACCGGTGCCTTACAGAATAAAATTGGATTACTAGTAAGCTGTGAAGGTGGTACTATATTTTTGGATGAAATAAGTGAAATGAGTGCAAGAGTGCAAGCAAAACT
>CAYXXW010000018.1:0-22196 GCA_964469115.1 uncultured Melioribacteraceae bacterium | reverse complement strand
ACTATCTCAATAATTACAGCATATTATTTTGAATCGGTTGTTCAACTTTGGTATATAATTGGGAGTATTTGCATTCCTGGATTAATTTTATTGGTTGTTTCTTCATATTATCCTAAATTCAGAATAAGCAATAAAATGGCATTTTATGAAATTATCATTGGTGTAGTTGCTAGTATATCTTGGCTAATTTTACGTGATAATTTTTCACAGAATAATTTCCTTTATCAGTTAGAGCCTATGATTATTGGATTAGTTTTAGCTATTCTTATTCATCTATTTGGATTATTTAAAAAAGTATAAGTAAAAATTAAGGAGACTATGCCTTCTGATTTAAAGTTTGTAGAATTTGTTGTTGAGCAAATGGAAAAAGCCGGTAATATTACGTATAGACAAATGTTCGGTGGTCATACTCTTTATTGTGAAGGTAAAGTTGTTGCATTAATTTGTGATAATAAATTATTTGTAAAACCAACAAATGCCGGAAGAGAATTTATTGTTGATGTGACTGAAGGATCTGCTTACCCGGGGGCAAAACCTTCTTTCTTAATTGAAGAAAAAATAGAAGATGCCGACTGGCTAAGTGAGTTGATTAGTATTACAGAAAAGGAACTGCCAAAACCTAAAAGGAGACGAAAGAAAGTTTAAGTTTTTAGTTTGTCGGCTCACCGAATTTACATAATTTATTTAAGGTGAATGTTAATGAGTTGCAAACCCATAAAATGTTAGTAATTTTATTCTCTCTTGTAGGCTTAATACTTAAGTAGTATATTTTTGAAAATCAAATAAGTATTAAATTAACTTTATTTTTTTTGGATAAATAAATGGAAACAAATTGTTGCTTTCTTCATAAACACAAAGGTATCTCGAAAAATCAACTTAATTGTAAATTTTTATATATTCGTGAGTATAGGGAGTTATGTTCTGCTCTATCTGATTGATAGTATTGAAATATGAAATAATATAAATATTGGTATAATAACTTAAATAAGTTCTGTAAAAAATTAACCTTAAAGGTATTCCTCAATGCAAAAAGTATCATTATTTGTTGATGTTCAAAACATTTATTACACAACTCAAGAGTTTCATAATTGCAATTTTGATTATAATGCATTTTGGGCTGAAGTAACTAATAACAGAAAAGTATATAAAGCCATTGCTTATGCAATTGATAGAGGAGATGAAAAGCAAAGACAATTTCAGAATATACTAAGAGCAATTGGGTTTGAAGTAAAATTAAAACCATTTATTAAGAGAAGGGATGGATCGGCAAAAGGGGACTGGGATGTTGGAATTACACTGGATATAATGGAATATGCAAGAGATTCTGATATAATCGTGTTGGCTTCTGGTGATGGAGATTATGATTTATTAGTAAATAAAGTTAGAACAGATTTTAAGATCCCTGTTGAAGTTTATGGAGTAGTCAAACTTACAGCCAAATCTTTAATAGACTCGGCTTCTAAGTTTGTTCCAATAGATGGAAAATTCTTGCTAAAATCTTAAAAATATATTACGGTAACAAAATAGCACAGGCTAAAACAGTTGTCCACATACCGTCTTTATTACCTTCTGCAGATTGAGTAACATTAAAAGTATTAACAATTTGACCTGACATCTTAAACACTTGCTCGCGTTCATTCCAATCTGTATCCGGATTAAATTCAATACCTAAAGTAGTAGCAAGCATAGATGCTGCTAAATCTTCGGCATAATCTCCAGATTTTTTTGCAGATTCGCCAAACGGATGATGCTCAGATAAATAACCATACATTGAAGGATCAGCAGGACGAGCAATTCCAAGTGATGAAGCAATAAGTCTGTTAGGTTCATTGGTAGCGTTACGTGCCATTACAGCATGAATTATTTGTCCGGGCTGCAATTTACTTAAACCCTTAGCCACAGTGATTTTTTTACATCCAACCGGATAGATACTGCTTACAGTTACAATGTTAAATTTTTCGATGTGTGCACTTCTTAATGCAAGCTCAAAAGATGATAAATATTCTTTATGAACACCAACACCTTTTGTAAAGAAAATTTCTTTTGGTACGTACAATTTTATTTTCTCCTCAGTTTAAAATTTGACTTAGAAATGTAAATAAAATACTAATTATTTGTTAATTCTTTTTTGTAATGCGAGATGATTTTTTCAGCTGATTGGTAGGGAGAGATTTTATTATTTGTAATTAATTCAAGTTCATTTCCTAGAATTTGTTTTCGTTCATTGTTCCAAATATCCTCTGTAATATAATTTTCAACAATTCCCTTCACTCTAATTCTATTATTTTTCTTTCTCCTCTCAATTAATTGATTCGATTTAATCAAGAAATCCCTATGATTATTAATCTCCAAAATTATATCGTCAATTCCGCTTGGTTTAGATGCTATACATTTTATTACTTTCGGTAGATATGAATTTTCATTGTGAGCACGATAAACGAGCGTCGTTTGCAAAGCCTTAATTGCATTATCAGCACCCGGCCTGTCACTTTTATTCATAATAAAAAAATCGGCAATTTCCATTAATCCGGCTTTCATTGCTTGCACAGAATCTCCTGATTCGGGGACCAAAACAACCATTGTTGTATCGGCGGTTTTAGCAATATCCAACTCAGATTGACCAACCCCAACTGTTTCAAAAATTATAAAATCAAAATTCGCTGAATCAACAATATCGGCTGCATCAATTGCTTTTTTGCTTAATCCACCCAAACTACCACGAGTTGCCATACTTCTGATAAATACATTTTCATTAATTCCCAATTCATTCATTCTTATCCTATCACCTAAAACGGCACCACCAGTAAATGGACTTGTAGGATCAACAGCTATAATAACAACTGATTTATTCATTTTAAGTAATATTTTAGTCAGTTCATTTGTGATAGTAGATTTACCGGCTCCGGGCGGACCGGTAATTCCAATTCTGTATGCATTTCCAATATATTGATGAATATTCTTCAGAATATCTGTGGACGTTATAGCTTCATTTTCAATTAATGAAATTGCGCGAGAAATGAATTTCTTATTTTTATTTCTAATCTCAGAAATTAGTTTTTCAATATTCATGATTAAATTACTTTGTAAAGTTCATGTTCATAGATATATTCTTTAACTAATTCAGGTACAAAATAATCTATTGGGAGGTGTTTTGAAACTCTCTCACGTATCTGTGTAGCTGAAATTTCTATTGTAGGAGTATCAACAAATTGTGCTTCGGCAAAATATTTATGAGTTTTTTTAATCTCTTTGTCGTAAGTACGTTTTAATACAACAAGCTTAGCAATTTCCAATATATCATCTGGTTTATGCCACATATCAAATGTAATTAAGTTGTCAAAACCAATTATTAATTCAATTTCTTTATACTGTTTAGAAAACTCAACCAAAGTATTGTAGGTATAAGAAATATCATCTCTGTTTATTTCAAAATCAGAGATCTCAAAATTTGGATGAGATTGAATTGCTAACTTGGTCATATTAAATCTATGCTCGGGAGAGGTATAATCGTATTTAACCTTGTGAGGAGCTATATAAGCCGGCACAAAAATAATTTTTCCAAGTTCTCTTTCTTCTAAAATAGATTGTGCAGTTATTAAATGCCCAAAATGTATTGGGTCAAATGTGCCTCCAAAAATTCCGACCGGTCCCAAATAAAATCCTTAAATTTTTGTGTTATTAATTAGTTTATCAATCTTTTTTCTGTATAGATCAATTTCTGTAAGATAAAATTCTTTTTGTATTCCCTCACTATTTCTTGCCTGAAATTTACGAAAAGCAAGCTTTGTAGTAAAGTTAGCATATTTCTTTTGTAGAACTCTTTTACCCATTCCTTTTAATACCTTTTGCTTAACAACTTCATTTAAGCTTGAAGGCGCTATAAAATCTATCTCATTATACAATTCTTCTGATATCATTCTTCGCTCATTTTTTACCGCAACTTGAAAAACGATTAAGAAAGCAGCAATTAGAAAGATCATGAATAAAATTCCAAGCAAATATGTAAACTCAAATGTCAGAGAAAAATTCCATGTTGCATGAAAGAACATTGCTAAACATAATCCAAAAAATAGGTAAATATATTTTGATGCATTTAATGTGAATTTTGCTTTTGCCAAAAATGCCCCGACAGTTGCTGTTGCTATTCCATGCATGACCGCAGAAAAAATAGACCTTGTAATAACTATAGATATCCACTGTGCAAATGTATCATCGTAAGTTATAAAATAGAGCAGATTCTCAGTCATTCCAAAGCCAAGTCCTATTGCACCGCCGTAGACTAATCCATCTGTTAAATTATCAAAATAATTTTTTGAATACGATCTCAATAAATAAACTGCTTTAACAATTTCTTCAACAAAAGGTGCTACAAGAACTGCACTAAAAAATGATGTTATGCTTACTTGAGGTATTATTAAACTAAAAGTAGAATTGAGCAATGAAGAAAAAATAATTCCTAAAATAACGGCACCTAGTGCACCCCATAAAAAATGTTTTACAACCTTTCCAAATGGTTCGCGTTCATATTTATCAAGTCTCCAAATAAAGATCAAATAAATGATCATTGGAATTGCTGCGGCTAATAAGGAATATAAAAAGGGCATATTACCTTAATTTAATCCAAGATATTATTTCTTTAAAGTTGGCTCTCTTTCCGGTTTTTAGAATACCAAATCTGAATAATTTTGAAGAAATTAGAATTACAAGATATGTGCTGAAAATTAAAATTATTATAACAGTAAATATTTCTATTATTCCCGGTCTTGTTGAATTTAACCTAAGCAGCATCACCGGAACCGAAGTTAACGGAAAATAAGATAATACCAATGAGAGAATTGAATTTGGACTTCTTAAAATCTCCACAGCAAGAATAATTGGGAAGATTAAGAAAATGCTTATTATTCCTGTTAATTGTTGAGCTTCTTGATCGACATTAACAATTGATCCAAGTCCTATAAAAATTGAGGAATAGAAGATATATCCTAATACAAAAAATAGTAATTGATATTCAAGATTTTTAATTGTAGCAAAATCCAAAGTGTTTGTTTTATGCAAAATAATTCCAATTACCATCCAGACCGTTAATTGAAATAAACCAAAAAAACTTAATCCCAGTACTTTACCTAAAAGCAATTCCTTTGAAGTACAGCTCGATAAAATCAATTCAATTATTCTATTAGATTTTTCAAGGATCAAACTTCTAACGAACATTCCGCCGGAAAATAAAATTAGAGTAATCAAAAGAATTATAAATAAATAAGAATTGAGAAATGACCTAAGGATATCTTCTTCAGATTGAGCATCAATGTAAGATTTATTTAGCCGACTTATTTTAGAACTTAGGATATCTGATTTTGTCAGATCAATATTTTGTTCTTTTGCATGAATATTAATTGCTGCTTTGTTAAAAGACTGTTCAATTATACTCAACTTTTCCAGATTAAAAATATCTTTACTTCTAAAAATTAATTGTAATTCCGGTTCATCTTTAATTATAACATAACCAATTAGTAAATTTGATAACACTTGTTTATCAGCATAATCTAAGACAGATTCATTCTTGAGATTTCGACCGCTTAAGTTGAATGCGAAAAAAGCCGGTTGCCCGTTATCTAATAATGTTGAAACTAGCTCTTTCGAAAATTCAATCTCATATTTTTTAGTAAAATCAACAATTCCCAGTGGAAGAGGATAATCATTCCCTTTATTAATAAGCAATGTTGGTATCAAACTAATTCCAATGATTAATAGAGGAATTAATATCATTGAGACGATAAATGATTTTCGTTTAATTCTTTCAAAAAATTCCCATCGGGCTATGATCATTGATTTTATCATATACTTTTATTCTCGCCAATGGATGAAATAAATATTTGATGAAGGGTTGGTTTAATTTTTTTAAATTCCTCAATTTGCAGCTTGTTAGAATAATTATTTAAAAATTCTGCGGGGGATTGATTTCCTAATTCAAATATAATTGAATTGAGTTCTCGTTTAATAATTTTTTGATTTTCAAACAATGCAATATTGTTCTCAGAGAGAATATCTAAAAATTTAAGCGAATAAAGATTTTTCTGATCTGAATTTAGAACATCATTTAAGCTGCCTGAAATTACTTTCTTTCCTCTATTAATCAAATAAATTTCGTCGCATAAGCTTTCTGCTAAATCCATTAAATGAGTTGAGAGAATAATGAATTTATCTTTCTTTTTCTCTTCAATAATTTCTCTGAATATTGATTGATTTACAGGATCGAATCCTGAAAATGGTTCGTCTAAAATCAGAATTTTAGGGTCGTGCAAAATAGCTGAAATAAACTGTACCTTTTGCTGATTACCTTTTGATAATTCCTCAACATGATACTTTTTGTAATCATTTAATTCTAATCGGTTGAACCAATACTCGATATTTTTGATTGCCTCAGAATATTTTAAGCCTTTAAGCTGACCAAGATAAGCTAAAGTATTTACAACATTGCTTTTGGGATAAAGCCCTCTTTCTTCCGGTAAATAACCGGTAATATTTGAAAAATTCTGATCAAGCAAATTTTTGTTGAATTTTACCGCGCCGGAAGATGCGTTCAAAATTCCTAGAATTATTCTCAAGGTGGTTGTTTTACCGGCACCATTAGGACCAATTAATCCGAAAATCTCTCCTTGATTAACAGAGAAGGAGAGATCATCAAGTACTAAATTGGAATTGAAGTATTTACTTATATTTTTGATTTCCAGCATAAAAAACAGAATTATTGAAGTAAAATTTTAATTACCTAACGTAAATGATTCAAATAACATATCTTGATTCTCAAAAATACACTTTATATATTTTAAATCTATATTTATTTGATTTAGCATGATTATTAAAATCACAAATTTACCTGTTGGAATTCATGCTTTAAGATTTGAAAAATCTGTAAATGAACTTCAACTTAGTGAACCGTTCGTTGATAACTTGATTTTAGATTGTACTATAGATAAGTCGCAACATCAAATAGTTATCAAATGTAATTTAACAATTTTTGCAGATTTATTTTGCGATAGATGCAATGTCGAGTTTAAAAAAGAACTAAGAACTGAATTCACATTGCTTTACATGTTTGATAAAAATGATTTCGACGGTGAACAAAAAAACTTAAAATATTTATCGCCTAATATGGACAAAATTGACTTAACAGAGGACGTGATTGATTTTGCGAATTTATCTTTACCAATGAAAAAACTCTGTTCCGAGGATTGTAAAGGTTTATGTGTTAGTTGCGGTACAAATCTAAATCATAATAAATGTAGTTGTGCTGAAAAGGAGATTGATTCCGTTTGGGCACCATTATTGAATTTGAAAGATAAACTTAAATAAGAGGTAATTATTAAATGGCTCATCCTAAAAGAAAAATATCAAAGAGCAGAAGAGACAAAAGACGTACACATTACAAAGCTACTTCTCCTTCTCTAAGTAACTGTTCAAATTGTGGCGAAATTAAATTAAGCCACCGTGCATGCCCAAGTTGCGGTTATTATGCCGGACGATCTATGTTTGTTCCGGAAGCATAACTAATTATGTTCCAAAATATTCGAAAGTGTAAAATTATTGTTGATGCTATGGGGGGCGATTTTGTTCCCCAGAATCCTATTCTTGGTGCTGTTGATGCGCTAAAAGAATCATCAAACATCGAAGTTTTTTTAATAGGGGATAAGGGAAAAATTGAAAAGGTAATTTCATCTGAAAATATATCATTTGATTTGTCAAAAATAATTCATGCTTCAGAAGTTATTGATATGCATGATTCCCCTACAATTGCACTAAAGAAGAAAAAAGATTCCTCAATCGTAAAGGGTGCTCAATTAGTAAAAGAGCAATTTGCAGATGCTTTTGTAAGTGCTGGCAATACTGGGGCAATGATGGCAGCATCAACTTTATTAATTGGAAGAATTCAAGGCTTTGGCAGACCGACGATCGGTGCTCAGTTCCCAACATCTAAAATGAAACCATGCACAGTTTATGATGTGGGTGCAAGTGTGGATAGCAAACCAATTCATTTGCTTGAATATGCAATTATGGGTACAATTTACGCAAAGGAAGTTGATCAGATTGAAAATCCAACAGTTGGATTGCTAAGTGTTGGTGAAGAAGATACTAAAGGTAATTCAGTTACATTGGAAACATTAGAACTACTGAAGAATAGTAAAATTAATTTCATTGGAAATGTTGAAGGAAGAGATATTTTAAATGGTTCTGCAGATATTATTGTTTGTGATGGATTTTCTGGGAATATTATTCTGAAATTCGGTGAAAGTTTTATTAACTTCCTAAAGATTAGAATCAGATCTTACGCTGATCAGGGTATTCTTAATAAGATAAAAGCATTGGTTACTAAAACTGTTTTTAAGGAATCACTAAAAGATATGGATTATCAATCTCATGGTGGTGTCCCATTGCTGGGTGTAAACGGTATTAGTATTATTGGGCATGGTTCTAGTTCACCCTTGGCAATGAAAAATATGATTCTTAAAGCAGGTTATATGTATCAAAAGGATTTAATTAATAAATTGAAGGAGGGTAGAGAATACTATGGCAACCTCTAACAAAAATGATAGATTATTTAATGCTAACATTACAGGTGTTGGTAAATATCTGCCTGAGACAGTTTTAGATAATCACTACTTTGAAAAAATTGTAGAAACCTCAGATGAATGGATTGTTTCAAGGACTGGAATAAAAGAAAGAAGACGAGAAGAAAAGGGACCGACTAGTTATATGGCAGCAAAAGCAGCTGAAGATTTACTTCAATCAATGAATTTGTCGGCTGAAGAAATTGATGTTATTATAATTGCGACGGTAACTCCTGATATGTTTTTCCCTGCTACAGCTTGTATAGTTCAAGATAAAATTGGAGCTAAAAATGCTTGGGGATTTGATTTATCCGCAGCCTGTTCGGGTTTTTTATTTGCATTAAAAACCGGTGCAGCACTAATTGAAAGTGGAAGTTATAAAAAGGTTATGGTCATTGGTGCGGATAAGATGAGTACTATTGTTGATTATACTGACAGAAATACATGCTTATTATTTGGCGATGCAGCCTCTGCAGTATTATTAGAGCCAACAGACGATAAATCTATTGGATTGATAGATTCAATCTTACATGTAGATGGAAGTGGTCAGGAATCCCTGTATATGAAAGGTGGCGGAAGCTTAAATCCTCCATCTCATGAAACAGTTGATAAAGGTTATCACACACTTTATCAAGATGGAAAAACTGTTTTTAAGGAAGCTGTTAAAGGCATGGCAGATATATCTGTCGAGATTATGGAAAAGAATAATCTAAAATCCGAAGATATAGCTTATCTAGTCGCTCACCAAGCAAATTTAAGAATTATTGATGCAACAGCAAACAGAATGGGAATTCCAAAAGAAAAAGCGATGATTAACATTCATAAATATGGTAATACTACTGCAGCTACAATCCCACTTTGTTTAACTGAGTATTATAGAGATGGAAAAATTAAGAAAGGTGATAATTTAGTGCTTGCTGCTTTTGGAGCGGGTTTTACTTGGGGTTCCATTTACCTGACTTGGGGCATTGATTGATGAGTAAAAGAGCATTTATCTTTCCTGGTCAAGGCTCACAGTATGTTGGGATGGCAAAAGACATTTATGAAAATTCTCCAAAAGCAAAAGAGTTAATCTCAGCTGCTGAAGATAGGATTAATTATAAAATTTCAAAAGTAATGTTTGAAGGACCAATTGATGAATTGAAGCTTACCAGTATTACTCAACCATCAATATTTTTACACGGAATTCTTTTACTCAACGAACTTAATGAATTTAATGTTGATGCAGTCGCGGGACATTCTTTAGGGGAATACACTGCTCTGGTAGCAAATAAAACATTAAAACCTTTAGATGCATTAGACCTTGTTTGTAAAAGAGGCGAAGCAATGCTTTCTGCCGGTAAAAAATATTCTGGAACAATGGCAGCAATAATAGGTATGAATAGTGAACAGCTTGAAGATGTCTGCCAAAAAGCATCATTAGAGGGGATTGTTCAGTGTGCTAATTTTAATTCTCCCGGGCAAATTGTTATTTCAGGATCGGTTAATGGTGTAAAAAAAGCTATGGAACTTGCCAAGGAGAATGGCGCAAAGATTGTAAAAGAACTGGTTGTTAGTGGTGCTTTCCATTCTCCTTTAATGGAGCCTGCCATTGAAGATTTAAAAGTTAAACTTGACCAAACTGAATTTTTCGATTCAAGTTGTCCGGTTTATGCAAATGTTACTGCTAGACCAGTGACTAATAGTGTAGAGATCAAAAGTCTCTTACTTAAGCAGTTAAATGCTCCCGTAAGATGGGAAGAAACCATGAACAATATGATTAATGATGGAATTACTAAATTCATTGAAATAGGTCCCGGTAAAGTATTGCAAGGTTTAGGAAAAAGAATAAACAAGGAAATTGATTTTAAAGGAATTGATAAATTTGCCGATTTGAAAGATATTTTGTAAAGATTGCACTAAATTTAGCAAGTGGAATAAAAATAAAAATAGTATTATATTCAAAAACCAATTTAATTAAGAATAAATTTCTGGTATAAGAGTTAATGAGTGAACATAATAAAAGAGCGATAGTAACGGGCGGCACCAGAGGAATTGGTAAAGCAATTGTTAAGGAACTTGCCGCAAAGAGCTGTTGCGGAATACTTTTTTCGGATGTTGCTTTTATCTACAACAGCTGTGATGCTTGTGCTGAGGAAATTGAAGAAGAAATTGGTAACCACGATACAAAAATTGTTGGTTTTAAAGCCGATGCTTCATCATTTGAAGATGCCCAGGCAACAATAAATAATGCGATTGAGCATTTAGGCGGTGTTGATATTTTAATAAATAATGCTGGTATTACCAGAGACAATCTTTTGTTAAGGATGGACGAAAAGGATTTTGATAGTGTAATTAATGTCAATCTTAAAAGCGTTTTTAATTATACTAAGGCAGTTCTTAAGCCAATGATTAAACAAAAATATGGCAGAATTGTAAATATAGCTTCTGTTGTAGGTTTAATTGGAAATGCGGGACAATCGAATTATGCAGCTTCAAAAGCTGGTGTAATAGGTTTTACAAAATCCATGGCTAAAGAATTAGCCTCAAGAAATATTACTGTAAATGCTGTTGCTCCGGGTTTTATTGAAACGGAAATGACAGCAAAATTAAATGAAACTCAGAGAGAACAATTGTTAAGAAATATACCTATGGGTAGATTAGGAAAGCCTGATGATATCGCAAAGGTAGTAGGGTTCTTATGCAGTGAAGATGCTGATTACATTACCGGACAAGTAATTGCCGTTGATGGCGGCATGGTAATGTAAAATTTAAATTTCATAAATAGAAGGAGAACAATATGGATGTTGAAGCAAAAGTTAAAGAAATAATAATGGACAAATTAGGTGTTGAAGATTCACAAATTACACCTGAAGCCTCTTTTACTAACGATTTAGGTGCAGATTCATTGGATATCGTTGAATTAGTAATGGGATTCGAATCCGAATTCGATATATCAATACCAGACGAAGATGCTGAAAAAATCGGAACAGTTGGTGCCGCAACTAGTTATCTTAAGGAAAAAGTTGCCGGCTAATCCATTCTACCAACTTAAATATAAATTCCGCTTTTTGTCAGATTTAATCTGACAATTGGCGGAATTCGATTATTAAGAGACCTCTTTGTAATTTGGAACAATAGGAAACATAATGAATAAAAGACGTGTTGTAATTACCGGTATTGGTGCCCTTACCCCAATAGGAAATAATATTGCGGAATTTTGGAACGCTTTACTTTCAGGTAAAAGCGGAGCTGCTCCAATTACAAAATTTGATACATCGGGGTTTAATACTCAATTTGCCTGTGAAATTAAAGATTTTGATCCTTTGGAGTATATTGATGTAAAAGCATTAAAAAGAATGGACCCATTTACTCATTATGCATTGGCTACTGCCCAAATGGCTATTGAAGATTCTAAAATAAATCTTGAGGATGTTGATTTAGAAAGATTTGGTGTTATTTACGGTAGTGGTATTGGAGGGATGAATACTTGGGAAACACAGCACTCAAATTATATAAATGGCGGTCCACGTAAGATCAGTCCATTTTTTATCCCAATGATGATCTCTGATATTGCAGCTGGGCATATTTCAATTAAATATGGATTAAAAGGTCCTAACTATGCAACAACATCTGCTTGTGCTACATCATCTCATGCAATTGCAGATGCATTTATTTTAGTTCAAAGAGGAACTGCTGATTTAATGGTTTCAGGTGGCTCTGAAGCTTCAATTACTCCCATGGCTATTGGAGGTTTTAATTCCGCTAGGGCAATCTCCACATGGAACGATAAATATGAAATTGCTTCAAGACCATTTGATAAAGATAGAAATGGCTTTGTCATGGGCGAAGGTTCCGGAACAATTGTTTTAGAAGAATATGAACACGCAAAGAAAAGAGGCGCGGATATTTATGCTGAAATAATTGGTGTTGGATTAACCGGTGATGCCTTTCATATAACAGCTCCTGCACCGGAAGGTGAAGGTGCTTTCAGGTCAATGCGAGATGCTGTAAGAGATGCCGGAATCAATCTAACTGATGTAGATTATATCAATGCTCATGGAACTTCTACTGAACTAAATGATAAAAATGAATCTATTGCCATTAAAAATCTTTTTGGTGAACACGCTTATAAATTATCAGTCAGCTCAACAAAATCAATGACGGGACATTTACTTGGTGCCGCCGGAGCGATTGAAAGTATAGCTTCTATACTAGCTTTAAAGAATAGCAAAATTCCACCAACAATTAATCTGGATGAACCAAGTCCGGAATGTGACCTAGATTATACACCAAAAGTTGCCAAAGAGAGGGATATTAAATATGCGCTTAGCAATACCTTTGGATTTGGTGGTCACAACGCATCATTGCTGTTTAAGAAATATGAAGGTTAGTTTTTGCTAAAAAGATTATTCTCATTATTTCGAAAATCTAATTATAGAAATATAAGTTCTGAATTTGATGAACAGAAAAAAAAGAATATTCTTACCAAGGTTGAAAACTTAGTTGGTTTAAAACCAACCGATGAAAAATATTTCTTAAAAGCATTTACTCATCGATCATACCTTGAAAAATCAACTATTCAGATTAAATCAAACGAACGACTTGAGTTTCTTGGTGATTCAATTCTAGGGAAAATTGTTTCTGAATATCTGTTTGAACAATATCCGCAAGAAGACGAAGGTTTTCTAACTAAAGCCAGGTCTCACCTCGTCAACAAACATTCACTTGAAAAAATTGCATTTAAAATAAATTTGCATGACCTAATTTTTACAAATGATGATTATTTAATTCGCGATAAGAAAAAATTATCAAATATTGTGGCAGATTGTCTTGAAGCACTAATTGCAGCAATTTATTTGGATATGGGTGAAGAAGCGGCTACAAATTTTGTAAAGAATTATGTAATAATTCCGCAAGTAGATAGTGGCAACATTGATTCTGATAAAAATTATAAAGGTCAACTTTTAGAATTATCTCATGCAAGAAAGTTGAATCAGCCGGTTTATAAAATAGTTGATCAGGTTGGACCCCAACACGATAAAATATATACTGTTCAAGTTTTAATTAATGATGAGATTATGGGGGTTGGAAAAGGTCCGAATAAAAAGAGTGCCGAACAAAAAGCTGCGAAAAATGCATTGGCAATTCTTTCAGATGCAGAAATGGGAAAATAATTCTCCTAATAAACTATTCGATTTCACCGACAATTTATTTAAATTTCTATTCTAATTTTTTTATAAAACCTTAACTAGAGAATTCTATGGAAAACAATCTTGAACATGAAAAATTTACCAAAAGACACATTGGGCCAAGAGAGTATGAAGTAAAAGAAATGTTAGAAACAATTGGCATTCATTCAATTGAAGAGTTAATAAACCAAACTGTTCCGGATAATATTTTGCTTACAAATAAGCCTGATCTTGATGTTCCTTTGATAGAATCAGAATTGCTTGCCGATATGGAAAGGCTTGCATCCAAAAATAAATTATACAAAAACTTTATTGGAATGGGTTATTGCGAAACAATTACACCAAGTGTAATTAGAAGAAACATATTGGAAAATCCAGGTTGGTACACACAATACACACCTTATCAGGCTGAAATTTCTCAAGGCAGACTGGAAGCTCTTTTAAATTTTCAAACTATGGTTTCTGATTTAACTGCTATGCCATTAGCTAACGCATCTTTGCTTGATGAAGGTACAGCTGCTGGCGAAGCAATGAGTATGTTTTTTGGATTAAGAAAAAAAGAGAAGAAAAACTCAAATGTGATTTTAGTTTCTGAAAATATTTTTCCACAAACTCTGGAAGTTCTTTCAACCAGAGCTTTACCAATTGGTGTTGAACTAAGAATAGAAAATGAAAACAAGTTTGAGCTGTCTGATGATGTATTTGCAATTTTTGTTCAATATCCGGCTAACGATGGAAGTGTAATTAATTACAACCATCTGTTTAATCAAGCTAAAGAGAAAGAAATCTTTACAATAGTTGCAGCAGATTTATTGAGTTTAACTTTGTTAAAAGCTCCAGGTGAATTTGGCGCTGACTGCGTGGTTGGTTCAACACAAAGATTTGGTGTACCGTTAGGATTCGGTGGACCGCATGCAGCTTTTTTTGCTACAAAAGAAAAATTCAAACGAGCAATTCCTGGAAGAATTATTGGTGTATCAATTGATTCGAAAGGAAGGCGTGCTTTAAGAATGGCGCTTCAAACCAGAGAACAGCATATTAAGAGAGAAAAAGCAACAAGTAATATTTGTACTGCTCAAGTTCTCTTGGCAATTATGGCAGGAATGTATGCTGTATATCATGGAGCTGAAGGATTGAAAGAAATTGCAATAAGAGTTCATGAATTTACAAAACATCTTTATATTAACTTAAAGAGCAAAAATTTTGAAATTGTTAACTCAACTTTTTTTGATACAATTAGCATTAAAATGAGTAAAGATGAATTGATTGCTCTAAAAAAGAAAGCTAAAGATGCAAAAATTAATTTGAGGTATATTGATGATCAAACTTTGTCTATAAATATTGGAGAAACTGCATCTGTTGATGAATTAAACTCAATATTAAACTTGTTTAATTCGGAGCTTCAAATTTCCAACAATGTAAATAATGAATCGATAAATGCAGTACCAAAAGATTTAGAAAGGAAGAGTGATTTCTTAACTCACGAGGTTTTCAGAAAATATCATTCCGAGACTGAAATGATGAGATACATAAAATCTCTCGAAAAGAAAGATCTTTCTCTAACTACTTCAATGATTCCTCTAGGTTCATGTACAATGAAGTTGAATGCAGCATCAGAGTTATTTGCATTAACCACTCCCGGATTTAGTAGGTTACATCCATTCGTTCCATTAGATCAAGCTGAAGGCTATTTAGAGTTATTCGAAAAATTAGAGTATGAAATTGGTCAGATAACCGGTCTCCCTGGTGTTTCACTGCAGCCCAATTCGGGAGCTCAAGGTGAATACACAGGATTATTGGTAATTAAAGCATACCATAAAGATAGGGGAGAAGAACACAGAAATGTAGTACTAATTCCTTCTTCTGCACATGGGACAAATCCTGCAAGTGCAGTTTTAGCGGGGAATATAGTCACAATAGTAAAATGTGATGAAAAAGGAAATATTGATCTAAATGATTTAAAGGAAAAAGCTGAAAAGTTTAAAGATAATTTATTTGGTTTAATGATAACTTACCCCTCAACACATGGAGTTTTTGAAAAGGGTGTTAGTAAAGCAATAGAAATAGTCCATAATAACAGCGGACTTGTTTATATGGATGGTGCAAATTTAAATGCACAACTTTGCATAACCAGTCCGGGATTTATTGGCGCAGACGTTTGCCATCTTAATCTTCATAAAACATTTGCAATCCCTCACGGTGGTGGCGGTCCGGGAGTTGGTCCAATTGCCGTTACTGAAGAATTAACAAAGTTTTTACCAGGACATTCAATTACTAATATAAATAAAGAAAAATCAATCACTGCAGTCTCTTCGGCACCTTGGGGTAGCGCTAGCATTCTAACTATTTCCTATGCCTATATAAGAATGATGGGTTATGATGGATTGCGCAGAGCATCAGAAATTGCAATATTGAATGCTAACTATATAAAATCAAAATTATCTAATCACTTTAAAGTCTTATATACCGGTGAGAGAGGTTTTGTAGCTCATGAGCTAATCTTTGATACAAGAATATTCAAACAATCAACGGATATCGAAGTTCAAGATATTGCTAAAAGACTAATGGACTATGGTTATCATGCTCCCACTGTATCATTCCCGGTTCCTGGTACTCTAATGGTTGAGCCTACGGAAAGTGAATCTAAAAATGAACTTGATAAGTTTTGTGATACGATGGAAATGATCTATGCAGAAATCAAAGAAATTGAAGATGGAGTATTTGATAAAGAAGATAATGTATTAAAGAATGCTCCCCATACTTTTGATGATATTCTTGGTGAATGGACTCATCCATATTCAATCAATAAAGCTGTCGCTCCGGCCGATTGGGTAAAAGCAAACAAATTTTGGCCCTCCGTTGGTAGGATTGATAATGCTTATGGTGATAGAAATCTTGTTTGCAGTTGTCTGCCAATAGAAGAATACGAACAAATTGGGAGCTAATTTATGATAGATAGTAAGTGCGAATTATTAAAGAGTTCTAAGAATATTGCGGTGGTAGGAATATCTCGTAATTCTAGTAGAACAAGTAGAGCAATTGCAGATTATCTTTTAAGGAATGGTTATAATGTAGTTGGCGTAAATCCTAATAAGTCTTTTACAGATGCAGATGGAATTGTTGTCTATAATAATCTTAAAGAAATTCCTCATGAAATTGATATTGTTGATTTTTTCCGAAAATCAGAAGATATCACTTCATTAGTTGATGATATAATTTCAATAAAACCAAAAGCGATGTGGCTTCAATTGGGTATTAGAAATGATAAAGCTGCTAAGTTAGTCGCTGACAAAGGGATTCAAGTAATTCAAGACACCTGTATACAAGTATATCACAGCATGTGTTTTTAATCATTCATTTTATATCATCTTAAAATCCACTTAGGGACTCATAATATTTTGAAGTTTTTTTTATCTATAATACTATTTTATGTTAGTTCTTTTAATTATTCCTACTCTCTGGTAAAAAATGATTCGACTACTTTGATAAAAGTTGATTCTATTAAAATATCAGGTAATGAGAAAACTGAGGAGCATATAATTCTTAGGGAATTGGATTTTAAAAGTGGTGATCTTGTTTCTAAGGAGCAGCTTGAGTTTAATGAAGAGCGTGTTTTCAGCCTTGGAATATTTAACAAAGTAAATTTTAAGACAATTACTGAAAATGAAATTAATGTTTTGGAAATTCTGGTTGAAGAAAGCTGGTATATTTATCCGCTCCCGTTCTTAAAGTTACGAGAAAATTCATTCAAGAGATCTTCATACGGTCTAAATCTGCTTTACAAAAATTTTAGAGGAAGAAACGAATCTATTTGGGCATTAATTACCTTTGGCTACGATCCCACTTATCAAATTCAATATTACAATCCGGTTTTAATAACTGGTAAAAATTTATCTTATGGATTTAGTCTTGGCTATACTGATTTAGCCAACAGAAGTATTCAGTCTGAATTACTTAATGGAGATTCATTTACCTATAATTATATCTATGGCAATATCTCTCTCGGTTACAGGTTAAATCAGTTTAATATTTTGTCTGCTACTACAATCTATGAATATATAGAAATGCCTGAGACTGTTTCTCAATTAACTGCTTCTAAAAAGAACATAGATAGAATATATTCATTTGGTCTAAATTATGAATTGGATAACAGAAATTTAAAGCAATTTTCTAATAAAGGTACATTTGCCAACGCAAATTTGACGCACAAGGGATTTGGGATAAATGATATCTCATATAATATTCTCAAGCTTGATTTTAGAAAATATAATCTTGTTGCCGGAGATTTAGCTGTTAAATGGCGTGGATTATTCCGTAGTACTTTTGGAAAAGCAATCCCATTTTATGGACTTTCTTTATTAGGTGATGATGAGTACATTCGAGGACACAGATTTAATAAGAGGGAAGGGAATAACTATTTGTTAACTTCTCTTGAACTTAATTACCCGTTAATCAAAGAATGGAACTTCAGCATAGATTTGCCATTATTGCCGCAAAGCCTTACTTCTGCAAGAATTGGATTATACGCAAATCTGTTTGTTGATTCTGGTACTACATTTAATAATGATGAACCAATTATGAAAAGAGAATTAGATTCAGGTTGGGGATTCGGATTTACTTTACTGATTCTTCCCTATAATGCGTTTCGATTTGAGTATGCATTCAACGAACAAAATGAAGGTGAGTTTATATTAGAAACCGGTTTTTCATTTTAACGTGAGGAAAGTTTATGAATTTTGATGCAATCATTTTCATCTTAAAATTAGTTGGGATTGGATTATTAACTGGTGTATTGCTTGGGTTTATTTTTAAAAAAGTCTCCAAAATTTTAGTTTTTATAATTGCAATCGTTCTCATCCTAGTGCAATTAGCAGTTTATAATGGGTACATTCAAGTAGATTGGCTTTACTGGAAAGACACAGCAGTAGAAGCTGTAAAACATGCAAAAATTCCTTCTGTCTCAATCAAGGAAATTGTTATGAGGAATCTTCCTTTCTCAATTGGAGCAATTATTGGGTTTATTTTTGGCTTTAGTAAAGGATAATTTTAATTAAATAATTTTATTGTCTCATCTTGAACTATTGTCCAAATTGAGTAAATCCCTAATGCTGTTCCAAATGGTATATTCAATAAACCTATTGCAGATATAATTAAAACAAGTATTCTTGCCCAATTTTTAAACTTTAGTAAACCAATACCTCCAATAATTCCCGGGATCGAAACAACAATCAAAAATGTAGCAATCGAACCACCAACAATATTAAGAACAAACTCTGCTTCTTTGTCATTGCTAAATATCCCAATACCGGATAGTAAAAGAAATAAGACCAATCCAATCACAATATGAAATATTCCAAAGCCAATATGAAGTGCTGCAACTGCTGTTACATGTTTATGCATGAAAGCTCCATAAAATTAAAATTAATAAAGTTTTAAATAATTTATAAATGTAAAATAGCAAAAATATTTAATTATTGAGTGAAATGAAGATGAAACTATAAGCTTAATTTAGTCGAGATAATAAAATTTCTTCCGGCTGCTGCAATTCCGGAACTGTAATATTTATATCTCTGATCGGTAATGTTCTCAATTCCGCCACTAAAGGAAATTATTTCATTTAGTGAATAAGTGATTTTAAAATTTAGTGTATACCAGCTTGGTGAATAAGGATTGCCGTTTTCATCAACTGCATAAATGTAAGTTTTACTTTTCTCTTCTTCCGCCAAATCATTATAGCTTATTTCACCATTGTAAATAAAATTAAGAGTGGAATGAATAGTGTTTTTTTTATATACTAAAGCGGTGTAAGCAAAGAAAGGAGCTGCATGACGTAATGGACTTTTTGTACCATCATCTAATTCCTCCTCACCTTTTTGGTAATTAACTTTTGAAGTAATTGATAAATTATTAGATAAACTAAAATCAATACCAGCTTGAACACCCCAAACATAAGCATTGGCAGCATTCTGTATCGCCTGCACTTGGCTCAACTCATTATTGTAGTAGATGCTATCTAAACCATTCAATGTAAAATCCCTTCTTACCATTGCGTTTTCTAAATAAGTATAGTAAGCAGAGAAATCAACTTTAATAAAGTCCTCAATAACTTTTGCAATACTGATTTCAGCATTATAGGCATATTCAGCATTTAGATTTGGATTTGGAATAACTACAGCACCCGGTTCTGAATCGAAGACTTTTCCGATATCGTCAACATTTGGTGAACGGAACCCTGATGATAGATTTGCTGAAACAGACCATTTTTCATTCGGAGTATAAACAAGCCCCAAGCTTCCAGTGATAGCACCATTCGATAGTTTGGATGATGTAAATGGGAAAGGGTAGAAAGTAGTGTCAAAATCAGACTGGAGAGAGTAATAATTGTACCTAAATCCTGTTTGAAATAATAGATCACTCTGTAAATTATTCTGATAAATAAAATACCCTGCAATTGAAAGCCAATTAGAATTTGGATAACGAGAAGGAGCATTAACTAATATATTATTAGTAATATCTTCATTTGTTCCCTCCGAGTTTACTTTATTGTAAACCCCTTCAATACCATAATTTATTTTACTTATCGAAGTCAAATTCTTATTAAAATCAAGATTCAAAGAATATGCGTTTACTTGCTCTTCTCTGATTCTTAATTCTGTATCATTAAAATCTCTATCATTTCTACTTTCTTCAAAATATTGATGAGCAATTCTTATAGCAAGATCATCATAAAAGATAGATGACTTAAGTTTTGTGATGGTTAGATTATTCATCATCCATTTTTGAGGGCCATAATACCATTCCGCACTTCTTGGCAAACCATCTCTATACCTAATCAACCTATCATACCTATCAAAATTGGATGTAGTTGAATAATGAAAACCATAATCAATATACCAGTTATCATTAGGCGAATATCTTATCTTCTGCATCAGATTTAACTGAGTATAATCAGTAGGAATCTGAATTTTTGAATTGTCATTTTTAATTATTTGGTCTATACCATCAATTCGTTTTACAAATTCATTTCTTAAGAATTGGTTAGGTCCATCTGAACCCATTTCTAAATTTCCAAAAGAATAATGTGAAACGCTTGTAAGGAAAGCTAAATCGTTGAAGCCAAAATTAATGTCAAAGTGACCGGTATTTTCATTATTGGCTGATGCGAACCTATAATTTGCATTTGCTTTAATAAATGGATTATCACTCAAACTAAATTGCGGTCGAAATGTATAAAAATTCATGGAACCACCAATTGCATCACTTCCATAAATAATTGAGCCGGGGCCAAAAAGAACTTCAGTATTTTCTATTGCGAAAGGGTCAAGTGAAATTACATTTTGAACATTGCCGCTCCTAAAGATGGCATTATTCATTCTGATACCATCAACACTTATTAATACCCGGTTAGTGGCAAACCCTCTAATCATAGGGCTACCGCCTCCTTGCTGACTCTTCTGAATAAATACTTCTCCGGAAACAGCTAATAGGTCAGCTGCTGTTTGCGGATTTTGGAGCATTACATCTTTTGGGCTAATTGTTGCAACTCTACTGGGTATTTCTTTGTTGGATTGGCTCCATTTAGTGGCTGAGATAATTACTTGATCTAATGAAATATTTGAGGGGGATAAATAGATTAAATAATTATTCTCAATGATCTGTTTGAAGGACTTGATCTTTTTTGTATATCCCAATCTTTGAAAGGTAATATATTCTGAGTCTTTAAAAGAACTAATTTTTGTTTGACCCGCTGAATTGGTAACTGAAATAACTTTAGGATTATTACTTGAAATAGTAACAAACTCTAAAGGTGAATTACTCGTTTCATCTTTCACAGTTACTATTTGTGCTGATGCGTTTAAATAAATTGCTAGGATAAAAAATAATTTATAGAAAAACTTCATAATCCTTTCAAATGAAAAAACTGGAGAGTTATATAATAATAATTAGATCAATAATAAAAATAAACAAAGTTACTCTAAATTTCTTAAGCAGTTTATAGGGAAGTACTAAATTAACGATACAATTTTCTTAACCAATCGTTCAAATTTCTCTTTTGCTAAATCGGCAGTTTCAATTACTTCTGCATGAGATAGTTTGACAGGTGATAAACCAGCAGCATAGTTTGTTATTAAAGAAATAGAAGAAACTTCAACTCCATGAAAAGCTGCATATATTGCTTCATGAACAGTTGACATTCCAACAGCATCAGCTCCTAAAATACTTTGCATTTTTATTTCTGCCGGTGTTTCATACGATGGTCCTTTACCGAACCAATAAGAACCCTCTTTCATGAATATTTTTTCTTCAAGCGATGCTTTTTTGATAATTTCATTAAACTCTAGACTAGGTAAATTATTAATGTTATTTCGTTGCTGCAGTGACGGAGTATTAAAAAGAGAAGAAAGTTCCATTTTAATGT
>CAYXXW010000017.1:12254-22544 GCA_964469115.1 uncultured Melioribacteraceae bacterium | reverse complement strand
TTCTTAATTTATCCAACAAGGATTCACAAATCTCATTCTCAAGTGAAAAAATATTTGGGGGTTACAATAATTTATTTACTGAACAGAAAGTAATTCTTGATGCTAAAAACAAATTTAAGTTGGGGGCTTTTGACTATTTGGTTTTTGTAAATTAGCAAATTAATTTGCCGGGCTTAGCAAACAACTATTTGTCAAAAAACAAATGATATGGTCTTTCTATTTCTTTCCCAAATTCATCTAAGTTAATATTTCTCGATTTCCTTAAAAATTCTTTTCCATCTAAAAAAACTAAAATAGTTGGGACACTAAAAATTCTATTCTGGGCAGCCACTTCCGGCAAGGCTTCACTATCAACATAACCCGTTTTTATTTTGGGGAATTCAGAGTTAATTAAATCGATTAGTTTCGGCTTAAGTACTTTACAGACATTGCATTGCGGTGTACTAAAATATATTAGTGCTGATTCATTATCTCTAACAAATTCCTTTAAATCGTCTGTGTTTTTAAAATCAATCATAAGAATTCTATAAAGTTTTTCCTAATTAAGATGTAATCTAGAAAAAAACGTTTCAAAAATTAAAAATTTTATTAAAATTAGTGTTTATAACCATGTGAAACCCAAAATTTAACTTGCATCTTTTGTAAAAAAGTATATTTTAGTTCTTAGTATTTAAACTAAAATAATTATAAAATGAAAACACCCCCCCCATATCCGATTTTAACTGCAATGGTAATTCCATATTTGTATATACATTATTTGCTTCTTACAAGAGTAAAGGAAAGCACACAACCGGTTTTACATAACTTGATTAAATTGTGACAATCTTTAAAAATGAAATCTCATGTCATTCTGAGGAGCGTAGCGACGAGAGAATCTTTCAACTGGAGAGTTTATGAAAAAGTCAATAATAATTTTAGGAGCCTTGCTATTAGCATTAATAAGCTGTGATACAACCGACCCAAAACCACCGGAAGAAAAACCACCCGGCTACCAAGAAGATATACCTTGGCCGTCTTTGGCTGATTCTCCCTGGCCGATGTTTAGAGGACACCCAATGGGGACTGGCAGGCTAAAAGGAACTATACCGCAATTTAGTGAGATCACTAAAATGTTAAAAAAATTTATTCCTGCTAGCGGTGCAGTAGTTGGAGAAGACGGCTCATTTTATTTTATATCATATGGAGAATATTCCGGCTTGGTATGTCTTGATAATAATGGTGAAGAAAAGTGGTTTTTTGAATTGGAAAAATCATTTTACACATCAAAACTATCAACTCCTATTATTCTAAATAACGATGACATAATAATTGGTTATTCAAGATCGGATTCTATTTTTTCTATATCAACTGCAGGCAAACTAAATTGGAAAATTTCATTGAACACTCAATATGAATTGACCATTGGAAAAGATGGGACAATTTATAGCTATTCAACAGATCCCAGTGCAATTAATTCGATTAGTAGAGATGGGGAATTGTTATGGAAGATAACTAACAACAATATTTCAACTTTTGGAAATATGGTTTTATCTCCAGATGGTACTACACTTTATACAACAGGTGTTTTCGGAACCGCCTTATTAGCCTACGATATTTTGACACAAAATTTAAAGTGGCAGTTAGAAGGCAAAGTAGATTTAGCATCACCACTTATTGATTCTCAAGGCAATATATAGTTCTAACACAAGGGAACGATACAGAATTGGGGATATATTCTTTAAATCCAGAAGGCAATATAAGATGGAAAATGTTACCCGACGAGGGAACAACAAGTGCAATGAGTCCGGTTATTGATAGAAATGGAAATATATACATTGGTTTTAAAGACCTTTATTGTCTTAGTTATGAAGGGAGTATTTTATGGAAAAAAAATTTTTATATAATATCAAATAATTTACTTATTGACGGATTAGATAACATCTTATTTACACTAACAAATCCTTCTCAAGCAGCTCTTGAATCGATAATTCAAATTGACCAAAATGGCGATATTGTCAATCAAATTAATATATCAACCCCTTCAATAGCGCAATACTATTCACCTGCCATTAGTAACAATATGATACTACTTCCAATTCCTTTCACAAGCATGATTTTGTTAATAAATTAAGGAATAACGTAATGAAATTTAAAATGATAATTATTATATATTTTGTAACTAGCTTTATATTATATAGTCAACAAAATCCTAAAATTCCAAAACCTGAAATATTTATGCTGGCAGAAAACATGCCTGAAAATCAAACAATAATTTTTAAACTCTTAAAAAAAAGCTTAACCTATGACCATGATGGGAATTACAATAATTGAGTCGTATGTACAAATTGTGATATCTCAGCTAATGATACCATTACAGGGACTTATTTAGGCACAGGAAGAGGTTGGAATATATCTTATGAACATGCTATTGGAGACCCTTTCGATAATTATGGTTATGGATTATATACATTTTACAATAATTATAGTGGAGATGATAATTATTTTTACATTGACTTTCGAGACAACAACTATTTTACAGGATATAAAAATGTTGCTAGTCCGGATATTTATATAAAATACGATTATGATAATGATTCATATAAATACAAACCATCCGGTACTAGTACTTGGAAGTCAATTGTTCTTCAAGATCTAATTACTATTTGGGCGATAAAGGATTCAACAGCAATTGTAAAAACTGATGAATTTCCATCAGGTTATTGGGAAAGCTCTTTAAATTTAGTTCACACTGGTAATTCTCCATCTACTTATAAAGTTATGTTGATTTGGGGCAAGCATCCAACCTTTAATACAAGCACATTTAAAGTATATAGAAGTCTTTCTAGTGATCCAAATGGTAAATACAAAATTATTGCATCAATTGATCAAAAGGATTTTTATTATCAAGATTTAGCGACAGATTATTATGAGGATCCACCAAAATATTATTATGTGAAAGCATATAATGGTTCATATTCTGGTAGAACAAATATTGGAAGTACATTAATCAGTAAATCACTTCAAAAAAATGTTAAATCAGCTGAAAAGCAATTAATCGTAAATAAAAATTATATTTCTATTAATTACCCAAACCCCTTCAATCCAAGTACAAATATAACTTTTCAAGTAGCTAAAAAAGGACATGTAGTGCTTAAAGTTTATAATACCTTAGGTAAAGAAGTGGCAGAATTAGTAAATGAGACAAAAGAAGAAGGAACACACTTGGTTACATTTAACGGAGATAACTTACCAAGCGGCATGTACTTTTATAAAATACAAAGCGGAGAATTTGTAGATGTTAAAAAAATGTTGCTTCTCAAATAGTGATAAATATTACATTTGTACGTAAAAATAAAAACCCAACTTCAAAAGTTGGGTTTTTGTAAAATGTGTTGAATTAATTTTTAATCAACAAAAGGAATTTTTAATTCCTGACCAACTTTAATTAAATCCGGATTGGATAATTGATCTTTGTTTGCATTAAAAATATTCATATACTTTCCGGCTTCGCCTAAGTATTCTTTAGAAATTTTGCCTAAAGTATCGCCGCTTACAACTTTGTGGATATGAAAATAATCTTTTGCTTCTGCTCTGATATCTACCTTAATATCTGTTGGTGATTGTCCACCTACTTCTTTAATCTTATCCCAAATTTTGTTTTTTTGATATTGCGTATGAACAATGCCGTACACTTTTAAATAGCCTTCAGCCTTTTCTTCTACTTTTGCATCTTTCATATTGAATCTATTGCACATTTCAAGAACTGGACCATATTTCATTGTTAGAGCCATTTAATTCCTCCTATTATTATTTTAAGTATAATTAGTATGTAAATTTAAGAAAATAAATTTAAATTTCTAGTCCCAATTGTTAGAGTAATCTTTAATAAACTTATCAAAACGTATTGGTTCTCTATTTAGTATTTTTTCAACAGAATCAGTAATAATTGCTGTTTCTCCTTTTTTAATATGACTGCAAAGCTGAAGAGTACCCATTATCGTTCCTATTGGCCAGCCTGCAGATTTTAATCTTTTTTCAAATAGCTCTTCCGAAATATCATTGTACTCAATTTCCTTGTTCAACCCTTCAGAAAACAAATGAGCAACCACATGCATGTTTAGCAACTGCTTCCCTGTTAGTTTTACCGTCTGATTATTTAATTGTTTTTCTGTAAGAGCTTTTACCGCAACTTCAGCAACATCCCTTATATCAATAAAGCTTGTTTTAGCATTTTGTGCGGGCACAGAGATTTGATTTTCTTCAATAATTAAATCCCTAAAAAGATCCTTGAAATTTTGCATGTAACAATTTGGTCGCAGAATAACAAAATCAATACCGCTACTTTTTATATGATCTTCAATTTGTTTCATTGGTTTATCAAGATCGCTCTCGGCACTAAGTGCAGATATGTTAACGATCCTTTTAACACCTTTGGCAATTGCAGAATCTATAGCTTTAATAACTATATTTTGAAGATTTAAATAAGAAGGGGGCGATACAATAAGAAGTTTTTCAACAGCTTCAAATGCCGACTCAAAAGTATCCGAGTTCTGATATTCAAAATGGATAAGCTTGGCATTCTTTAAGTTTATTGATTTTGCTTTTTCGGTATCTCTGACAGCGATTTTAACTGGCTCATTTGAGGCTGACAATAATTTTGCGACTTCAAAGCCAACTGAACCGGTGGCACCTATAACTAATATCTTTTCCATTTTAAGCCCTCCAATTAAATTTATATTTGATGCGTTTTTTGCAATGTGTTTGTAACTAATCTGAAAATTGAACTGTAGAAAAAAGTGGAATTGGAGATAATTACAATATAATCAACTTTTAATTAAAATCAAGCGTTACGACGATATTATTTTTTTAGGCTCTGTGCCAAATAATGTTTTTGTGTCTAATTTCTGTTAAATTGAATTTAATGATTTGATTATTTAATCCGTTTTATTCTTATGGAGCTATTATTTTTAGCGGCTGTTATTGCCGGAGTCATTTTGATGCTTGCTGCATTTGCCGGATGTATTCTTCCAGCAATGCCGGGTCCGCCACTTGGTTTCTTGGCACTGCTAATTATAAAATTAGCCGAACCATTGACATTTTCCTCAAACTTTATGTTAACAATTGCCGGTATTACAATTATTGTTTTCGGACTTGACTACATTTTGCCTATTTGGGGAGCGAAAATGTATAAAGCAACTAAAATGGGAATTTGGTTTTCTATTATCGGTATGATTATCGGCATTTTCTTTTTTCCTCCTTTTGGAATGATATTGGGATTATTTCTTGGTGCAATCGTTGGTGAGCTTGCATCTGGAAAAGCAAAAAGAGAAGCTTTAAAGGTTGGATTTGTTTCATTTGTGTTTAGTATGCTTGCAATTATTATTAAATTAGCCCTTGTCGCAGTAATGGCATTCTACTTTACTAAAGCTGTTATTCAATATTATATTTAAAATCTTACAATGATAAAAAAGACTTTATTCACAGTTCTAATTTCCTTTTTGTTTTTTTCGGGTTGTGCCGAAAACAAGGAGATTCAACCATTTAAGAATTTTATTACAGATGATCTTCACAAAAAGATAGAGATTGAATTTAGCCCACAAAAAGTAATTACACTTGCGCCAAATCTTACCGAATTAGTTTTTGAACTTGGAGAAGGTGACAAAATAATTGGAAACACTAATTATTGCAATTATCCCGACTCTGCAAAAAAAATAGAAAATGTTGCAGATCTACTATCCGTTAATTTAGAAAAAATTACAGCTCTCCAACCGGATTTAATTTTTATAACAGCCGAAGGAAATTCAAAATCAGATTATAATAAACTAGTTAGTCTTGGTTTTAAGGTATTTGTTTCTAACCCAAGAAATTTTAGTGGAATAAAGAAGACACTGCTTGATATGGGAAAGATTTTTAACGTTTCTGAAAAAGCTGATTCAATTGTAAATAATTGGAATGTGAGAATTGATTCAGTTAAGAAAACTCACGAAAAAATAGTTTTTAAAACAGTTATGTTCTTAATTTCCACTAACCCGATTTATTCTGTTGGTAATAATACTTTTGTACATCAAATACTAACCTTTTCTGGTTTAGAAAATATAACAGCTGATACAGATGTAAATTATCCCTTGCTTAATCGCGAAGAGATTTTAGTTAGAGACCCAAATTATATTTTACTTTATGAGACAAACAATAATGATGTGCATGAAATTCTAAAAGCTTATCCTGAATGGAATACTCTTTCTGCAGTAGTAAATGATAGAGTATTTTTCATAAATGCAGATTTATTCAGTCGTCCCGGACCAAGATTTTTAGATGCGGTTGAAGCATTGAATAAATTAGTATTAAGCAGGTAGGTAAACTTTTTAGAACAAATGTTACAGTTTCGGTTCCCAAGCAGAGCCCTCGCAAGGTATTTCATCTTCGGTTGGGTGTTCATCATATTTTAAGCAAAGTACGGCGGATTCATCAAAATGTTTACAGCTTGAGCATAATGTATTGGTAATTATCTCTTCATTCTTTTCCCTAAATAGTTTGTATTGTATAAATGCAGGGTGCATAATAATTCCGTAAATTGACATTGTTACAACCATCCACCAATATTTGTATTCAATATAGTCGGTCGCAATCCATAATAAAGGAATTAGAATTGCAATTCTGATAATAGCCCAGTAAATAATTCCGCCCATCTATCTCTTTTCTATTATTATAACAAAATAACCAAATTGATTTTAGCCTTATATTAAGTTAATTTTAATATTCTTTTTAAGCAATTGATAAACAAACAGTATTAAAATTTAAAAGATGTGATTTTTGATCGAGAAAGCAATATGGAAAATGAAAAATCTGATATAACGAATCAGAAAAATAGTGAAACAGGTAGTGAAGGCAATAGTGATAATTCTACATCAACTAAGCAAAAAAATATTAAGCCTAATTACAATAGAAAACCGCGAAAAAATTATCAACCTAAGAAACGTTATTATAATAAGAATAAACAACCTAATAACAATAACCAAGGTTCAGATGATTCTGTAACTAAGTACAAATTTCAAAAAATTTCGGTTTTAGTTCCCCTATTTAATGAAGAAGAGTCTTTAACAAAGCTATCTAATCAGATTTCGGATGTGTTCGATAAAATTTCATCCGATTATGAAATTCTTTTTGTAGATGACGGCAGTACAGATAATTCACTTAAAGTTATAAAAGATTTATCAAGAACGAATAATAAAATAAGATATATCAGTTTCAGAAAAAATTACGGAAAATCTGCCGCTCTTAATGTCGGTTTTAAAAGTGCTTCCGGAGATGTTGTTGTAACAATGGATGCTGATTTGCAAGATGATCCGGGCGAAATACCAAATTTACTTGGCGAGCTTCAAAAAGGTTTTGATCTGGTTTCCGGCTGGAAAAAGAAAAGACACGACCCATTTATAAAAAAATACTCATCACGATTTTTTAATTATGTTACAAAAGTTATGTCGGGTATAAAAATACACGATTTTAACTGCGGACTTAAAGCATATAGAAAGCCAGTTATAAAAAGTATAAGTATTCATGGCGAGCTGCATCGCTATATCCCGGTTTTAGCTGATTGGAAAGGATTTAAAGTCTCTGAAGTAGTTGTAAAGCATCACCCAAGAAAATATGGTAAAACCAAATTTGGAATTTCACGGTTTTTTAAAGGCTTTATTGATTTGGTAACAGTGATATTTACAACTAGATATATTCAACGCCCTCTTCACTTTTTTGGAATGCTGGGAGTTATGTCATTCATTATTGGTTTTGTGATTGACGCCTATCTTTCAATCCTTTGGTTAATAGATAAAATACATTTAAGTAACCGACCGATTCTTTATTTGGGCACCGTGCTTATAATCGTTGGCGTTCAGTTATTTTCTTTGGGCTTAATTGGAGAAATGTTAGTTCACAATAACAAAAAAGAAGACAGTTACGGAATAAAAGAGAAATCAAAATAATTTAGAATTTTTGGAGATTTAATGAAACATCATATTGTATCCGGAGCATGCGGATTTGTAGGTAGAAATTTTGTTAAGCATCTTCTAAATACAACAAACGATATTATAATTGCTATTGATGACCTTTCAATTGGCACTCATCCATCGACATGGCTTGAAGATAAAACAGAAAAGAAATTTAAAGACATTTCAATATTTGGTAAAGAAGAAAGATTATACTTTTGGAAAACAGATTTTAGAAATTTTTTAAGAAGATCGCTTAATGAAAAAGATTTTCTTAAAAATGAATCTAATTTAGAAATAGAAAAGTTTAATGATGTATTTCACTTTGCGGCGATTGTTGGCGGCAGAGCGAAAATAGATGGCGATCCTCTTGCCGTATCACTCGATCTTTCAATTGATGCTGAGTTTTTCTACTGGGTGGTTAGAGCTAAACCTGAACGGGTTCTTTATCCAAGCTCAAGCGCGGCATACCCCAATTCTTTGCAGAGAGAAGAAACAGCAGTTGCATTAAAGGAAACAGATGTAAATGTTAATGGTGATATTCTCGGAAAGCCTGATATGACTTACGGCTGGACTAAAATGACTGGAGAATATTTAGCCCATCTTGCCGCAAAACATTATGGCGTTTCAGTTACATGTATCAGACCATTTTCTGGTTACGGCGAAGACCAAGATCTCTCTTATCCTGTTCCAGCAATTGCGGCAAGGGCAGCCCGAAAAGAAAATCCTTTTGAAGTTTGGGGAAGCGGAAAGCAAGGCAGGGATTTTGTTCACATTGATGATGTAATTGAATGTACTTTAATTGCAATGGATAAAATTCATGACGGATCTGCAATAAATATTGGTTCCGGAAAATTAACTTCATTTATTGACCTTATAAAAATCTTTTCCAAATTTGCCGGATATGAACCGACAATCAAACCTTTGTTAGATAAACCGGTCGGTGTTCACTCTCGTTACTGCAATATGGATTATGTAAAAGAGATTCTCGCTTGGGAACCTAAAATTTCAATTGAAGAAGGAATGAGAAGAGTTTATGATAATGCTTTAAAAATGTATGTTTAATTTGTGTTGTCGGAACTGATTTTATGAATGTGAAAAAAATTGTTGTTTTTGGTCCCGGCCCAAAGTTCAAAGGCGGCATAGCTAATTATACCTTATCACTTGCCAACTCACTTAACAGTATTGACAATACTGAGGTTCATATTGTTTCATGGACTCAGCAATACCCATTTTTTATCCCCAGAGATTTTATTGATAAGAGCAGTAAATCAGATCCTTTAGAAGGGACAGGAATTAAAGCTCACTATATCACTAATTATAACAATCCTTTTTCTTGGAACAGCACAGTAAGTTTGATAAAGAAAATTGATCCAGAAATAATTGTAATTCAATGGGCAATTGCAATTCAGGGTTTGCCGCTTGGCTATATTGCAAAACAATTGAAGAAGAAACACAAAGGTGAAGTTATCTTTGATCTTCATGTTGTTGCGCAGAAAGAACCAAGTAAAGTTGACAAAACCCTCATTAAATATGGGCTCACCAATGCTGATACGTATATTGTTCATTCATATAAAACTCTTGATGAGCTAAAACAAATTTTTCCTCACACTGAATATTATGTTGATGAAACCGGTAAGCGCAGCAGCGGGGTTAATAGAACGGTAATTAAACTTTATCACCCAATCTATGATATGTTTAAGCCCGACCCAAACTTTAATATTGAAGAAGTTAAAAAAGAGTTGAAACTAAAACGATATGTCTTTCTGTTCTTTGGATTTATCAGAGAATATAAAGGATTGCATAATGTAATTAAAGCATTTGCACAGCTTTCTAAGAAAAGAGATGATGTTTCACTGCTGATCGTTGGCGAATCCTTTTGGAATACTTTATCCACAAATAAGGTCTCAACTAAAATTAAAAACGCAATTTTTGATACTGCTAAGAGAATAGCTTTTAATAAGTCAGACAAAGAAAGAGATTACCAACCGCTAAAGTTAATTGATGAATTAGAAATTAGAGAAAATGTAACTTTGGTTAATGAATATGTCCCAAATAATGAAGTTAATAAATATTTTCAAGTAAGCGACTGCAATATTCTATTTTACTTAACAGCAACACCATCCGGTGTTGAGTCAATTGCCTATAATTTTAATCTTCCTTCACTTGCAACAAGGGTGGGTCATTTCCCTGAAACAATCAAAGACGGATTTAACGGCTTTTTGGCTGAACCTGAAAATATTAATTCAATGGCAGAAGTAATGGAAAAGTTTATTGAAAATCCGTTGCCTCGTGAAAATGTTGCGGCATCTGCTAAAAATTTTAGTTGGGA
>CAYXXW010000017.1:0-12154 GCA_964469115.1 uncultured Melioribacteraceae bacterium | reverse complement strand
AAAATCCGTTGCCTCGTGAAAATGTTGCGGCATCTGCTAAAAATTTTAGTTGGGATAACTATTCAAAAGCCATCCTTAATCGATGAAAAAGGTACTCATTGTAACATACTATTGGCCTCCGGCTGGCGGAGCTGGTGTACAGCGAGCTCTTAAGTTTGCTAAATACTTGCCTCAATTTGGTTGGCAGCCAATTATTTTAACCGTTGAAAATCCGGACAGCCCTGTTGTTGATGAAACGCTTCTCAAAGATATTCCGGAGAATTGCAAAGTCTACAAAACCAATGCTCTGGAGCCCTTTAGTCTTTACAAAAAGCTTACCGGCAAAGATAATTCATATAAAATCCCAAGCGATGTTTTAAATAAAAGTAAAAATTTATCTTTATCAGAAAGAATTTCTAAATGGATAAGATTTAATATTTTTATTCCTGATGCTAAAATTGGATGGAAATATTTTGCTTTGAAAGAGGGTAAAAAAATTGTAAAGAAAGAAAATATAGACGTTGTATTTTCAACGGCTCCTCCACCTACTGTTGCGCTGATTGGCAAAAGTATTGCCAAAGCTTGTAATCTTAAATGGATAGCTGATTTCAGAGATCCATGGATGGAAATTGTTCATTACCAAAATATAAAAAGAAGCGCAGTTACAAAATTTATTGATGGCAGACTAGAAAGGTCTGTGTTAAAGAATGCAGATTTACTTGTAACAATTAGTGATGATATTGTAAATCTTTTCAGATCAAAAGTTGGAGAAAGGAAATATTCAGTTATTCCTAATGGATTTGACGAAACTGATTTTGAGCCAATAAAAACTGAAAAGAATAATACTTTTACAATTGCATATACTGGTGTAATAACAAAAACAAGAGTGCCTAAAACTTTTCTAAGGGCATTAAATAAATTAGTAAATTCAGATAGTTACAAAAAGATCAAATTTGTTATTGCTGGAAGTACTTGTCCTGAATTTAAAGAGGAAGTAAATAATAATAATCTTAACACAATTGTTTCTGAGAAAGGTTTTTTACCGCATCATGAGTCAACAAAAATATTACAGACCTCCGATACTCTTCTTCTTGTAATTGATGACGTACCAAATAATAAAGGCTTTTTAACTGGGAAAATTTTTGAATACCTTGGCTCTAAAGTTCCGATATTTGCTATTGGCCCAACACAAGGTGATGCGAATAAAATTTTAACTGCAACCGACAGCGGCAAAATGGTTGATTACAAAGACGAAGAAGGAACATATAAATTATTAAAAGAAATGTATGGAAATTGGCAAACAGATAATTTTCATTATAAATTTAATGTTGATCAATATTCAAGAAAAAAACAAGCAGAAAATTTAGCAAAAATTTTTAATGAGCAAACTAAATGAAAATAATAAACATAATAGGTGCGCGCCCACAATTTATTAAAGTTGGAATAGTGAATAAAGCGCTTACAGAAAACTCTAATTTTGAAAGCATTATAATTCACACCGGTCAGCACTACGATGAAAATATGTCGAAAGTATTTTTTGATGAGCTTGAAATTTCAAGACCGGACTATAATTTAAATGTTGGTTCTGGCACACACGGAAAGCAAACCGCAGATATGCTAAGCGGAATTGAGGAAGTACTGTTGAATGAGAAGCCGGAATGGGTTATAGTTTACGGCGATACAAATTCAACGGTAGCCGGAAGTCTTGCGGCTGCAAAATTACATATAAAAACAGCTCACGTAGAAGCAGGTTTACGCAGCTTTAATAGACTAATGCCGGAAGAGATAAATAGAATTGCAACAGACCATATTTCCGACTTGCTTTTTGCCCCGACAAAGACAGCAATGGATTTATTAAAAAAAGAAGGACTTGAAGCCAAATCTGTTTTTTCCGGGGATGTGATGTACGATTCTATTCTTCACTTTGAAAGATTAGCAGATGAAAAAATTAAGCTGAATGACATAACTGAGCTTGCTGAATTTTATTTAGCAACCATTCACCGTCAAGAAAATACAGATGATCTTTCCCGACTCCAAAATATTTTTAATGCTTTTTCCGAATTGGATTCACCTGTAATTCTTCCGGTTCATCCACGCACAAGAAAAATTCTCCAAAACATAAAATTTTCAGCTAATGTTAAAATCATAGATCCAGTAAGCTATCTTGAAATGATAACGCTTCTTAAAAATTGCAAAAAGGTATTAACAGATAGCGGCGGTTTACAGAAAGAAGCATTCTTTCTAAAAAAGCAGTGTGTAACTTTGCGAGATGAAACTGAGTGGACGGAAACATTAGAAAATAATTGGAATTTTATCGTAGGTACTAATTCAAAATTGATATTAGAAAAAATTAATGCAGAAAAAATAGATAAACAAAATGATTATTTTGGTGATGGAAATTCAGTAAAGAAAATTTTAGATGCCATCATCAATTTTTAATTTTACAAAAACCTAAGATTATAAAATGGTAAAGAAAAAGAAAACTAAAACAAGCAAACCAATAGAAGAAAAAATAAATTACTTTGAAAAAGTACCGAAAAAATATAGAGACTTTATTGCCGCACTAATAATTGTTCTTCCGCTCCTTTATTATTTTGTTCCATACGCTTTAGATAGTGTTACTCCAACCGGAAATGATTTTTTAGCCAATGTTGGGCAAACTCACCGTTGGGTTCAGTGGAATGAAGAGACAGGTGAAACTGCTCTTTGGAACCCCTCAATATTTGGAGGAGAACCAATTTATCCTAGACTTACCCCAAAATTAATTCACATCGATTCGCTACTAGCATTTTTAGGCAAAGTTTTTTACTGGGCATTTTGGTATTTGTTTTTGGGCGGTTTGGGAGTCTACTTTCTGCTAAGATATCAAAAAATCCCATGGTATCTGGCTTTAATCCCTGCAGTTGTTTTTGTCATGCTCCCCGATTGGCAAGCCCAAATTGGTGAAGGACACAATTCAAAACTTCGTGCGCTTATGGTAATCCCCTGGCTTATCTTGAGCTTCAGCTATTTTTTCGACAAAAAAACTTGGTTCAGTGCCGGACTGTTTGCATTTGTATTTTCTTGGCTTGTACGCACGCATCATTTTCAAATAATATTTTATGGTATTCTAATTTTATTCTTCCTTTATATCTATCCAACAATTCTGTTGTTTGTTAAAAAAGAATTTAAACCTGCAGGAAATTTAGTATTAAAATTTGCTGCAGCATTACTGCTGACCTTTATGACAGCTGCACAGCCTCTTTTTACCACAAATGAATATGCCGAATATTCAATACGTGGAGGTAATCCGGTACAGATTGGTGAACAAGCTCAGTCAGCCAAAAAAGCGAGCGGTGTTGACTTTAATTATGCAACCCAATGGTCATTCTCACCAAACGAATTATTGGACTTTTTCATTCCACACTTCTCGGGGGGAATTTCAACTGAGATATACGATGGAGAAAAATATCCTCAATTAAAAGGAAGACAGATTCCTGGATATTGGGGTGAAAAACCATTTAGCGGTAATTATGCAAATATTGGAATGATCTTATTTTTATTTGCTGTTATCGGAGTGATTTACAATCGTAAAGATAAATTTGTTATTGCCCTTGCTGTGTTTGCCGTTTTCTCAATTCTGCTTTCATTTGGCAGACACTTTCCTGAACTCTATAAATTATTCTTTTATTACGTTCCCTACTTTGCAAAGTTCCGAGCACCAGCAATGACTCTCAATGTAACATTTATTATAATTATTATTCTATCAGGCTATGGATTAAATGCTCTCTTGAGCACAAAGACCGATAAGGACTTAAAAATAATTGCATCGGTGTTTGGTGCAGGGCTGGCAGTAATTGCATTTGTATTATTTACCTATGATTCATTTGCCTTTTCAACAGCACGCGAAGCTGGGCAATATGATGCAAACACTCTTTCTTTATTAAAAGGAATTAGACAAGAATGGTTAGCGGCCGACCTTCAAAGGCTGCTTGTTATTATGCTTATAACAAGTGGATTTGTTGCAGCATATTTATTTAATAAAGTCAGTAGAGAGTTAATTGTTGGTGCAATTTTAATTTTAGCTTTTGTAGAGATATTTGGAGTATCAAGCAGAGCTCATTCAATTATTCAGTTGAGCAATACTGAGCAGCTTAAACAGAGTGTTTATAAAGAAACCTCAATCTCAAAAGCTCTTTCAGAGGATGATGATTCGATGCGGGCAATTGTTTTGGGAAGAGAGTTTACCAGTAATCATTATGCTTATTTTTACCCTTTGATAAGCGGTTATAGTGCAATAAAACTGCAGATCATTCAAGATGTAATTGAACATAATTTATATGCCGGAAAAGGACCGGATAAAATTAACTGGCAAATAATAAATATGCTTAGCGGTAAATATATTATTTCACCTGCCCAATTGAACTATTCATTTTTGAAATACTTATCAAATGATAATGAACGAAAACAAACGCTATATGAAAACAGCAATGCGCTTCCTAAGGCATATTTTGTAAAAAATGTTAAAAACATGAATTCACCGGAAGACGTTGTGCTATTTATGAATACAGAGGAGTTCAAACCGGACTCATTAGCATTAGTTGTAAATAGAAATGAAGATCTTAATGAGAATTACACAGGAGAAGGAAACGTTAAACTTGTTGAGCACAACCCAAACTTAGTTGAGTTCAATATTGAAATAGAGAGTGAACAGTTTTTAGTAGTTTCTGAAATTTATTATCCTGAGGGATGGATTGCTAAATTAAATGAAAAAGAAATAGATATTCACCAAGTTAATCACGTACTTAGAGGTGTTGAAGTTTCTGCAGGTAAAAACAAACTTACGTTTGAATTTGTCCCAGAAACATATTATGCAAGCTTAACATTTTTATGGATTGGAAATATTTTAATTATTGGTTTAATAATTATTCCATTTTTGTTAAACATTAAGAAGAAAAATAAATTTTAATCAATGACCCTTTTACTCATATACGGTTTTGTCTCAATCTTTTTTTCGTTTCTCTGTTCAATACTTGAAGCTGTTTTGCTAAGCGTAACTCCTACATTTATAAATATTAAGAAGAATGAGGGCAAGAGCTACGCAGTGACCCTTGAACATTTAAAAAAAGATGTTGACAAACCGTTAATTGCAATTCTTACGTTAAATACAATTGCTCATACAGTTGGAGCAATATTGGTAGGCGTTCAGTCGGAGAAGGCTTTTGGAAGCGGCAATAATATAGTCGGTATTGTATCGGCAGTTATGACATTTCTTATTTTAGTATTATCCGAAATTATTCCCAAAACTATTGGTGCAACTTACTGGAAAAAGCTTGCAAATTTTACTTCTAAAGCTTTGCTTGTTTTAATCTTTCCATTAAAGTGGACTGGGATTTTGTGGCTTCTCCAAATTACAACAAAGCTAATAGGAAAAAATCAGCATTCAAGCATTCTTAGTCGGGAAGACTTTTCTGCAATGACCGACATTGCAACAGAAAAAGGCGTTTTCAATAAAGAAGAGTCAAATGTGATAAAAAATCTATTAAATTTTAAATCAGTTTTAGCAAAGGACATAATGACTCCGAGAGTTGTTGTAAGTGTGGCTGATGAGAGTATAAGTGTATCTGATTACTTCAACCAAAATAAAACATCACCTTTTTCTAGAGTGCCTGTTTACAGTAATAATCCGGATAATATAACAGGTTATATTATTAAGGAAGATATTCTAAAAGAGATTGCTGAAGACAACCCCTCAGAAAAATTGGTCGAATTAAAACGTAAAATATTAATTGTTAACAGCACCATTCCTATACCAATTCTTTTTCAAAAGTTTATTGAAGAGAAAGAACATATAGCAATAATTGCAGATGAGTTTGGTTCTTTTGTTGGAGTTGTTACAATGGAAGATGTCATAGAAACTTTGCTTGGTTTAGAAATTATGGATGAGCAAGATACCCACTCTGATATGCAGCAATTAGCAAGAAATAAATGGAAAGAACGAGCTAAAAAATATGGACTGATAGAAGATGACAAAGGAAAGTAATTATAAATTCCAAAATAGTGAAGTAAAATATCTTTTTGATTCATTGCCAAAAAAAGTTAAATCCAAATTATTGTTTCTTCGTCAGTTGATTTTTGAAACAGCAAAAGAGCTTAAAGAAGTTGGGGATATTGAAGAAACATTAAAGTGGGGAGAACCCAGCTATGTTCCAGTTAAATCTAAAATTGGTAGTCCAATTAGAATAAATAAAATTAAATCCTCAGATCAATACGCAGTTTATTTTAACTGCCAATCAAATTTAGTTCCTACTTTTAAACAAATTTATCCAAATACATTTAATTACGGCGGCAATAGAAGCATCATATTTGATATAAATGATAAAATTCCAGTAACGGAATTGAGTCATTGTATCTCTCTTACGTTAACTTACCATCTAAAAAAAGATTTTATAAATCCCATCAAATAATATTTTTTCCTTTTCATTTAAACTTTTTCCATTATATTTCGAGTAATAAAATTACTCACAATATGTTAAAGTCGATTATTACATCAGAGACCAGAATAAAACTTTTACTAAAGTTTTTTCTTAATCCTAAAACAAAGGGATATCTGCGACAGTTAAGTTCCGAGTTTAACGAATCAACAAATGGAATTAGGGTTGAACTTAACAAACTTGAAGAGGCCAAAATATTAGACTCCAAATTTGAGGGCAGAAATAAAATTTACAAGGCAAACTCAAAACACCCACTGTTTAATGAATTAAGAAATATTGTTCTAAAATCAACAGGGATTGATAAAGTAATTTCTGATATTATAAATAGAGTTGGTGAAATTAAAATGGCATTTATTAGGGGTGATTATGCGGTAGGTAATGACAGCGGTCTAATTGAACTGCTGATAGTTGGAGACAAGCTGAATGCTAAAGAAATTGAAAGAGTGAGAAGGAAAACAGAAAAACTAATTGACCGTAAAATATCAATCTTGTCTTTAACATTTAGCGAGTATAAAAACTTAAAACCAAATTTTGATAAAGAAGCTTGTTTTACCGTTTTGGAGAGTGAGAAGAAATGAATGTCGGAATGCTTTTAGATAAGGAATTTTATGGCGACTTAAGAGTTGAGAATGAAGTTCAAGCTTTATGCTCTGCTGGTTATAGTGTATTTGTATATTGTTTTACCTTCGACGGAAAATATAAAGAAGATCATTATTTAGGTGCAAAAGTCATTCATCTCCCGGTATCAAAAAACTTTGCTTATAAACTGCGCGGATTAACAAATACAGCATTCAATTTTTATCCTAATTATTTAGTGAAACTAATTAAGAATTATATAAAGAATAATCATATTGATGTTTTTCATGTTCACGATCTGTTTTTGTTTGAAGCTGGATTAAAAATCAAAGAGCTTTTTCCACAAATAAAACTTGTTGGCGATCTTCATGAAAACTATGTTGAAGGGCTGAAGCATTATAAATTTGCAAATACATTTCCTGGAAAATTTCTTATCTCAATAAAAAAGTGGGAAAAGTCAGAAATTGAGTGGTGTAAAAAATATAATTATTTAATTACTGTTATAGAGGAAGCGGTTGAACGATATTCATCTCTTGGAATTTCAAAAGAAAAAATGTCTGTTGTTGCTAATTATGTTAATCTTGATACGTTTAAGATTGATGATTTTGATGAATCAATTATAAATAAATATAAACAGTATAAAACACTTACTTATGTTGGAGGATTCGATAATCACCGGGGATTGGAAAGTTTAATTTCAGCTGTACCCAAGATTGTGAAAAGCGTGAGGGGTTTTAAGCTTATTCTTGTCGGTAGCGGTAGAAATCATTATAATATTATTAAACTTGCAAAAAATTTACAAATTGAAAAATATATTTCATTTGAAGGATGGCAATCTCATAATCTTCTTCCCTCTTATATTAAAGTGTCTGATATATGCATAATACCACATTTAAAAACTGGACACACTGATAATACGATCCCGCATAAATTATTCCAATATATGCTGCTGAAAAAACCGGTGCTTGCCAGCAACTGTAAACCGATTGAAAGAATAGTAGATGAATCCCAGTGTGGATTAATCTATAAGTCAAATGATGCAGATGATCTTGCACAAAAAGCGATAGAACTTTTTAATCATTCTGAAATTAATAAATTTGGTGAAAATGGCTATAATGCTGTAATGACAAAATACAATTGGAACGAAACAAGTAAAAACCTAATAGATCTTTATTCAAGTATAAGTAAGATTTAGAAATTTATGGATAATACAAAATATTATGAAAAATTCGACTGGCAAAGCGCAGAGCTTTCAACAAAATTGATTAGTAAAATTGAAAAACTAATTTCAGTTATTCCAGAAGATGTTAATACAATTTTAGATATTGGCTGCGGAGATGGGACTATTTCTGTTGGACTAAATGAAAACTTCAATGTTATTGCATCAGATAGAAGTGTTAATGCATTAAAACAATTTAATATTAGACGCGTCTGTAATTCAGCCGATTCTGTTTCAATAAAATCAAACTCGGTTGATTTGGTTTTTAGCAGTGAAATGATTGAACATCTACCCGATGAAATATTTAACAAGGCGATCGATGAATTTAAGAGAGTTAGTAAAAAATATATCTTTCTTACTTTTCCTAATAATGAAAATATTGAAAAACTGAAAACTCAATGCCCCGAGTGTAATTATATTTTCAACAAATCCTATCACTTAAGAACATTAAATGCGGAAATAATAAAAGATCTGTTTCCTGAATATAATATTATTACAAAGTTTGAGATTGGAAAAGCTATACGGCAGTATAGCAAAACCCTAAGTAAATTTAAACATAAACTTTCACCTTCAAAATCTTGGATACCAAAATATTGGATGAAAGAAGACGAAGCAATAAGAAAAACTATGTGCCCTAGCTGTGGTGAGTCTTTTATAATTCCTTATAAGTTTAATGTAATTGCAACTGCATGTGATATGATAAATATTCTAATTTCAAAAAAAGAGCCATATCAGCTTTGTATTCTGCTTGAGAAGAAGTAATGTTCAATCAACTTAAAAATACTTTCCGTCAAACAATAATCTACAGTTTAGGAAATTTATCATCAAAAGTAATTGGCTTTATTTTACTTCCTCTTTACACAGATTATTTGAGTGTAAGTGAATATGGAATCCTGGCAATTCTTGAAGCAACATCTCAAATCTTAATAGGTGTATTTGGTTTCAATCTCACAACATCAATGATGAGATGGTGCGCATCCGAAAAATCACCTAATGCACAAGGGGAAATAATTTCTTCTACTTTCTTTGCCGTAATTTTAGTAGCCGGATTATTCAGTTTAACTTCAATTCCATACAGTCGTGAAATTTCGGATTTAATTTTCAGCACAGTAAATTTTGAGACCTATATAAAAATTTTGCTCTTATCTGTTTCGTTCGGAATAATCGCTAATGTTCCTTTAGAGGTTATTAGGTTTAGAGAAAAAGCCGGTTTTTATGTTTTTTTAACGATAACGAAATTCGTACTAATAGTTTTATTAAACGTATATTTTATAGTTTTCCAAAAAATGGGTGTTGAAGGAATAATACTTAGTCAGTTGATAGGGTTTATTTATGTAATCATTTTCTCAATTCCATTTTTACTTAAAAACCTGCGTTTTTCATTTCGAATAAAAGTAATTTGGGATATGCTCGTATTTGGATTTCCGCTTGTTTTTTCTACATCTGCCCTATTAACACTTTCTCTTGGCGATAGATACATAATAAAATATTTTATGGACGAAGCAAGTGTCGGAATTTATTCTTTAGGACATAAGGTAGCAAGTGTGGTAAATGTATTTATTCTCCAGTCTTTTCAGGTTGGATATTTACCCATTGCTTATAAAAAAATAAATGATGCAGATGCTCCAAGATACTTTTCAAAAGTGACCACATATTTAATTTTTGCTTTAGTCTTATTCGCATTAACGCTCTCCCTTTTATCTAAAGAAGTGATTCAGTTTTTTAGCATGAACTCCGATTATTGGATTGCCTATACAGTGGTGCCTTTGGTTTCGCTGGCATTTGTTTTTAAGGGAATGCAGTATGTTTTTTCACTGCCGTTTCATTTTGTGAAGAAAACTTCATATATAGCCTACATTGTTACTTTCGCGGCAGCGCTAAATATTGTTCTAAATATTATTTTGATACCTCTTTATGGATATTTAATGGCAGCAGGCGTAATGGTTGGGTCATATTTAGTTATGACTGTTCTTTACTATTTTACTGCAAAGAAATATTATACAATTCCTTTCGAACTTAAAAAAATAATTATGATGTTGATCGTGGGAGGCTTTCTTTATTTACCAGCATTTTTTATAAATGATATGGATTTATTAATAAGACTTTTAGTAAAAATTTTCATTATAGCACTTTTCCCATTCGTACTCTATCTTCTTAATTTTTATGAACCTATTGAGCTGGAAAGGATAAAATCAATTTACCAGAAAATAAAGAATTGATAATTTATTACCATTTCTTTTGAATAAGACTTTTCTATATTTTTAGATGTTACTTTAAAATAATTTAGTAACTACTTACACCTTAAGTAAGATATTTTCATGATCTATTTTTATGGTACTATTTAAAACAATATCTTGCATCAACAACAAAGAAACTGCATTTCTCAATCGAATAGAAGTATCATTTTTTTACCACACACAATACATTATTGAAAAACTAAACTGGAGTCAAATATGAAAAAAGTGCTTCTTCTAGGCGCCGGACTTGTGACCAAACCTTTGGTTCGTTATCTGCTCGATCAAAATAATATTGAATTAATTATTGCAAGCAGAACTGTTAGCAAGGCAGACGCACTTTTAAAAAATCATCCTAATGGAAAATCTTATGCGTTGAATGTTAAGAATGAGGAATCGAAACTTGAACAGCTTGTGTCGGAATCCGATGTTATAATTAGCCTGCTTCCATGGATTTATCATCTAAAAGTTGCCAAGTTATGTTTAAAGCACTCTAAACATTTGGTTACAACTTCTTATGTAAGCGATGCAATGAAAGAGCTTAATACCGAGGCAAAAGAAAAAGGATTACTCTTCCTAAATGAAATTGGATTGGATCCCGGAATTGACCATATGTCTGCAATGAAGATAATTAAAAATGTTGAAGACAAAGGCGGTAAAATTATTTCATTTGAATCTATTTGCGGTGGTTTGCCTTCTCCGGATGACAACGATAATCCTTTTGGTTATAAATTTTCTTGGAGTCCCAGAGGCGTTATCCTTGCCGGAAGAAATAATGCCCACTACCTTAAAAATGGGAAAGAAGTTAAGCTTGAAGGTAAAAATCTATTTACAAACTACTGGACTAAATCAGTTGAAGGCTTAGGCGAAATGGAAGTTTATCCTAACCGAGATTCGATGATATATCAAGAACTTTACTCTTTAGAAGATTCCAAAACAATTTTCCGCGGGACTTTCAGAAATTTGGGCTGGTGTAAAACTCTTTACAGTATTTCTAAACTAGGCTGGTTAGATGACAATGAAAGACCTGAGCTTGATAATTTAAATATGGTTGAAGTTACGGCAAAATTAGTAAACTGTAAAAAAGATGAAGTTGTAAAAACAGTTTCCGAAAAAATTGATCAGCCTGTAAATTCTGAAGTAATGGAAAGATTAAAATGGCTGGGCATGTTTGATGAAGTAAAAGTAAATCCTGAACAGTTGACATACTTGGATGTGCTTTCAGCAAGAATGCAGGAAATGATGCCATATAAAAAAGGCGAGAAAGACATGATTGTTCTTCAGCATGATTTTATTGCTGAATACCCCAATAACAGCAAGGAACATATAATTTCACTTATGATTGATTTCGGCATTCCAAATGGCGATAGCGCAATGGCAAGAACCGTAAGTTTACCTGCAGCAATTGCTACTAAGCTATTATGTGAAGGTAGGTTTGAAAATATAAGCGGGGTTTATATTCCGAACATTCCGGAAATTTATAATCCGGTACTTGATGAGTTAGAAAACTTAAACATTAAGATGAAAGATACTATCAGTAAAATTTAAAGCGACTATAAAAACAAAGTACGTCATTCCGGTTCCGGCAATTGCCGGATACCGGAATCTTTATAATTCAAAATGAAGTGTTTTCTATATTATATTCGGAATTATTTTAGCAGCAGCATTTTCTT
>CAYXXW010000016.1:0-22791 GCA_964469115.1 uncultured Melioribacteraceae bacterium | reverse complement strand
GAGGTATAAATATCATTCTACCTCCTTGGGCTAAATATTTTTCAATATCTAAAGATTTGTTAACATTAGTGCTCACATAAAAAATTAGATCAAAATTTTCTAGTCTGTTATTTAACACCTCTATAATATTTTGTTTTGTTATAACAATCTGATCTGAAATTGAGGAAACAGCAGATTCAATAAATTTCAGATCTGTAATATCGTCATATAGCAATAAAATTTTAATTTCTTCTGGAACAACAAAACTTAAATATGATATATTGTCTATAACTATATTATCTTCTTCCGCTTCCACACGAGCTTCAATTAACCCGGTTGAACTTAATGATGCTTCAAAATATATAATCTTGTCAGAATTTTCATTTAAATTTACACTTTGCTGAGCTACTCTTTTATCATTAATAAATAATGATACAGAAATATTATTGATTGGCAGATTAGAAAAGTTGCTCAACTTTGCCAAGAAGGTTAGCGCTTTATCCAACTCGATAATTGAGTTTTGAAGAGATAAATTTGATAAAGCGTAATTGTTGCTGTTATCAAAAGACATATCGAATGCATATAATTTTATTTTATTATCAATCAGCTGCTTGCTAAGCGAATCATTCTTGTTTGCACTAGTCAGTGTAGTCGCTTGCAGATCATATAAAAGATATACTTCTTTGTTAATATTATTAGATTTCAAAAGAACGTCAGTAGCTTTTTTTAATTTTAAATTTATTGTTTCAGTAACTGGGGTAGTACTAAGATCGTCAATAAAATTTATGGCAGTTTCCTTACTGCTTGTGGTAAGCAGAGAATCACTTGATTTAAGAATAACTATATCATCTCCTTCTTGCATCTTAGAGATAATATTTTTAACTATTATTTTGCTTTTATTAAAATTGGATCCATCATCACCAACATAGCTCATACTAAATGAATTATCTAAAACAAATACTGAGGTGGACTTTGCAGTTGAAGCACCGCCGGCAATGCTAACGTTTTCTAGTGTGGGTCGGGCAAATGCAAGAATAATGAAAATGATTATTAAAGTGCGCAATAACAAAAGCAGCCATTGCTTCAATTTGATTTTCTTTATTTTTGTTTTTTGAAGTTCTTTTATAAATGAAAGTGTGCTGAATTCAACTTTTTGTAGTTTCCTGAAATTTAATATGTGAATTAAAATTGGAATTGCAGCAGCGAGTAACCCCAATAAAATTGATGGATTAAGAAATACCATATAAACCTTAATTTAAAAACAGAGATGACTTATATAAATTTTAGTCATATATTTTTTTAATATTTGCTCCTCTAAAATAGTGTAAGAGAATTTCATCAAAGCAATAACCTTTTTCTCCCATAACAGCTGCACCAATTTGACAAAAACCAACTCCATGTCCCCAGCCTGCACCTTGCAGAATAAACTTTTGCGGAACATTATCAACAATATTCTCTTTATGAACAATAAATGCGGAACTATATAGATGTGACTCTGAAAGCACTTTTCTAATTTCTAATTCTTTTCCAATTGTCAACGTTTTTTTAGTACCCACAATTTTTAATTTAATCAATCTTCCAGAATGCCCTCGTTTAACAGGAAGAAGATCAACGATTTCACCAAAATCCATTTCCAGCTTTGAATTTATTAAACTTTTAATTTCATCTTGAGTGTATTCAACTTTCCATCTGTAAAAATCTTTAGTTTTTCTATCGTAGTTATTTAAGACTTGATCTAATATCTTTTCATCTTTTGTATTGCAGAAAGCAGACGGTGAATTCGTAATCCACTTTACAGCATCTTCTTCATCGATTAGGTCCGTATTAAACCCATCTGGGTCAAATTTATAATCAGTAATTTTCTGCAAGTACGGATGTTCGACTTCTTCCCAAACATTTTCGAAAGTCTCAGTAACTCCGCCGCACGATTTTGAGTATCTTGCATCGCAAATTTTATCATTATACATTAGAACATAACCTCTAGTTTCTTGCACAGCTTTTTCTGCATTGTGGGCTTGTATTTTAGTCACTCCCTGGTATCTTTGGCAGTGGTCATCGGCACAAACATCATAAAGTATGTGATCTTCACGATCATACCATCTAATTATTTCATCCTCAGTAATAATTTCAGAGATATAATTACCTTGTTCTTCTAATGATTCTCTTTTTCCCATTTGAGCAAGCAGCCAGCTTCTTGATATAATTGAGTGGGCTTTTAGTAATTCGAGAGAACTTGTAGCACTCATCTCAGAAGAAATAACACTTCTTAAATACTGTTCAACCGGCACAACATTTATAACGGTTAATTTATTATCTTCAATAATAAATTTTAATGCACCGGTAAACCTTTGGTCCTGTTTCTGTTCCCAATGAAATTGCAGACCAATGGTTACATCTTTCAACAGAAATGATTCGGAAACATCATCAACAGGAGAAAGAACTATTTCTGGTTGATGCTCTAGCTCTTCACCATTAGCTTTAAGAATTACCATTCCATTAGAGGTTTCAGCACTCATTTTGCCATTAAAAGTATTGTTGAATTCGGGTGACTTATAATCACCATAGAGAATAAATTCAACTTCGTTTGTAGACATTATTGCAACATTAACATGTGGTTCTTTCATAGTATGTTATTTAATTTATTTTAATGTAATATTAAAAATAATATTTATAGAATGACTTAGCAAAGTACTAAATAACTTTAACAACAAAAGATAAGTTTTATAGTATCATTTGTTTTTTTAGTCTAAAAAATAAGAGTATTATAAATATTATTAAGTCTATTACAAATACTGCGCAGTTTTAAATTTTTCAGTAAATAATAACCTAAGTTTTACAAATTTAAATAGATAGTAAAATCTGAAAACAAAAATTTTAATCTTAATTTTATTGTCGATATATTTAATAATATCATGTATTGAAAAGGGTGATTTGGAAGTAGTATAACATATTAAATAAGTCCAATTTCAAGAGGGTATAACTAATTATAAGAAAAATCAAATATATAATTTCACAATAGGAAAAATACTTTGATGGTTGGAATCATCTTAATGGCCTTTGTTGTTTTAGCAGTGCACGAATTGGGACATTTAATTGTTGGATTACAACAAGGGTTTAGATTTGAATTGTTTGTAGTCGGTCCTTTTGGAATTAAAAGAGAAAATGACAAGGTAAAAGTTTACTTAAATAAAAACCTTGGATATTATGGGGGAGTAGCAGCAACATCTCCAATTAACGATAGCCCAGAAAATGCCAAAAAATTTGCGAAGATTCTTTTGGCTGGACCAGTTACTTCAATTTTATTTGCCATTGTTTCTTTTTTACTTGCTTATTTGATAGGCAAACCGCTAGGAATATTATTTTTTTCAGGGGGAGCAATTTCAATTGCAATTTTTCTTGCTACAACCGTTCCTTCAAGAACAGGAATGTTTTTTACCGATAGGAAAAGATACCAGAGACTTTCAACTCCTGGGAAAGATCAAGAAGTTGAATTAGCTATGCTTAGAATAATGGGAAAGTTTTCAAATGATAATAATTATAAAAATATTGACAAGAATGATATAGATATTTTAATATCTGATGAGCTGCCATTTATTAAGTTTTATGGATTATTTAACCTTATTTGTATGCAGCTGGAAAACAATAAAGTTGTTGAAGAAGAAGTATTAGAACAGTATGAAACTACTTCAAAAGAGATGTCAAAAAGTTTAATAAAAGTTTTTAATAAAGAAATAGAAAAATATGAAAAGAAATTTAAAATAGAGTCTAACACTTTATAAAATGTATATGAATGTTGACCTATTTACAAAAACATTGAAAAAAATATAAATTTTAAAGCGCTTTTATCCTCCTAAATCAATATAATCAGAAGGATATAAATAAAAGTGTTACTTAGGTATCATATATGGGAGCATCTTATGAGATTATTTTTCATCCTAATTTTGACTCAACTAATTCTTATTTCGTGTGATAGTAAGACTAATTTGGAAAATAAAATTGATGCGATTTTTTATGAGTTTGACAACAATTCAACACCAGGCGTTTCTGTAGCTGTTGTAAAAGATGAGAAGATAATCTATCAAAAAGGATTTGGATTGGCTAATGTGGAAAACAAAATCGCCATTGAATCAAACACAAATTTCAGACTTGCATCAATTACTAAGCAATTTACAGCTTTTTCAGTTTTACTCTTGGAACACGATAGAAAGTTGGAATTAGATGATGCTATCAAAAAATACATTCCAGAGCTGCCAAATTACGCAAACAAGATTACAATCAAGAACATTTTGCAGCATACCTCCGGTTTATTAGATTATGAGGACTTTATAGATAAAAATTCTACAATACAATTAAAAGATAAAGATGTTTTAGAAATATTAGTAAATCAAGACTCAACATATTTTATTCCCGGATCTGAGCATAGATATAGCAATTCGGGTTATGCTCTACTTTCGTTATTAGTAGAAAGGCTTTCCGGTTTAACTTTTCCTAAATTTTTAGAAGAGAATATTTTCAAGCCGTTGAAGATGAATGGAACAATAGCATTTGTTAATGGAATTAATTCCGTTCCAAATAGATCTTTTGGTTATGTTAAAACAGATTCTGGATTTGTGTTTTCTGATCAGAGTTTAACAAGTGCTGTTTTGGGTGATGGGGGAATTTATTCTTCTACCGTAGATCTAATTAAGTGGGATAATGAGGTTGAATCGCCAACTTTAATTCCAAAAGAAAAATTCTACCGCTCATTTGAAAAAGGGATCAATAGTAAAGGCGAAAGTTTTGATTATGGTTTTGGATGGAGATTAGATCCTTATAAAAACTATAATCGAATTTACCATACAGGAAGCACTTGCGGGTATTCTAATATTTACAAGAAATTGCCTGAACATGATTTAACAATTATTATTTTGATGAATGTGAGAGATTATGATGCAAAAGCTTATGCGGAGAAGGTTGCTGACATTTTTCTAAATTAGAGAATATTAAGTAATTTTTCGAACCTAGAATGAAGTGATTAAATAACACTTTATGAAATTTACTTTTACAATTCTAGATATGACTGCAAATAATTATTTAGATCTTACTCAACGCTATATATTTTACTTTTTTCTGTTTTCCCTTTAAGAATTGTTTCATCAACAAATTCTATCTTAATGTCAGTATTTGTAAACAAACTTTCTTTTAATGATTCTGAAATTAGAAAATTTTTGTTGTAAATATTACACATAGCTTGTAATCTAGCTGCAATATTAATTGTATCACCATGATAAGCAATTTCTCTTTTTATGTTGCCAACTTCTGCAACTGTAATCATACCAACGTGAGCGCTGGCCTTAAATTGAGGGAGCAAGCCAAATTTATTTTCATATATTGACTTGTTTTTTTGAAGCAAGTCGTAGAAAGCAAAGTAAAAGTTAATACAATTATTATTTCTAAGACCTTCTTGCTTAAGCCACGTTAGCACTACTTCATCACCAACGTATTGATAAACTTCAGCAAAATATTTTGGTAATACTTTATTTACATCGTGGAAACAATTTTGAATCATCTCACTATATTTTAAATGGCCAAGAAGTTCAGCATAATGTGTGGAGCTTTTTAGATCGATAAACATAAATATTCTTTCTTCTTCCCTTGGCCTCCTATATTTTCCCAATAACATTGGTAAAATTATTCCAGGACCAAATTTATTGGTCATTTGTTTTATAAAGCCTATTCCAGCAATCATTACCATAGCATAAATTGTTGTTGAAACACCCAGATTAGAAAAAAAACTAGTAGTATAACTTACATTAGCATTATCAATAAATTTAGCTTCGATTACCACGCCTACATTTCGTGCAATATTCATAACCATAAACCAAGAAATAGCATATAAAGAATATTTTACAAGAAGTCCCAATCCCAAAGATCGATGCACAAACCTTCTTTCAATGTAAAAATCTATAAGGCCAAGTATAGTACCAAATAATACTCCACCAATTACGGCAATAAGTATATTTTCAGTCATGTGAGTTTTGGCGTTTAGGTCAAAAAGGCTGGCAACTGCTTTAGAAATATAATTGACTAAAGTAAAATAAAGTGTGAGCACAAATATCCAATAAACAATTTGAGTTCCGATATCAGAAAACAATGGATGCTTTAGAGCAACTCTTCTAGCTCTAGTAGAATAATCAAATTTCATACTTAATTATTCCCAATTTCCGGTAACTTAAAGCTTGTATAAGCCCCAAGTAAGCCCATAAGTGATAAAACTAAAATAATTCCCTCAATAGAAAATATTGATGCGAGTGCACTGATACCTCCGGTAATTAGAAGTATTGCCCCAATAATTGTATTACTTACTGCCACATAATCTGTTCTTTTATTTCCACCCGCCATATCAATAATATAAGTTTTCCTTCCAACTCTAACGCCGCTATGAGCGATACCTAGAATAAAAAATGCTGTAGGATATAGCCATAACATTTCTCTTAACAAAGGGGCCCATACAAGAATAGCAAACATTGCAATTCCCAGCAGCGAAGTTATCAGTGCTCCGTTTACCATAACATTTTTACTTGAGCTATCAGCCATCTTGCCCCAGATAGGTGCGCTAATGCTTGACGCTATTCCACCCGCTATAATAAAGACACCTAAAATATAAGAATCATTCCCCAAGTAATTTTGAGCTAAGACTACATAGAAGGGAGCTGTTAGAGCAGAGCAAAGTAAAAGAGATCTTGAAATTACAAAATTCCTAAAGGGTTTATCATTTTTTAGCAGATCAAGTCTTTTAGGGGCTTCTTTAAAAGCATTTCCGCCTCCATCCGTTTCTCCGGGAAATTCTTTAATATTTGCATAGACAAAAGCTCCAATAAGCCAGAGGGAAGCTGCAAAAAATATTATATAGCTATAAAATTCAATTCCTAAATTTTCTTTTGACTTTATGATCATAAAAATGCCAGCCGCCAAAACTAATAGTCCGGAAATTGCAGTACTATATCCATTAAGTCTTCCCCGCCTTGTTTTGGGAATTGTTTTACCAATTACATCTTTTGATGAAATTGAACTTAAACCTCTTGATAAGCTAAAAAGAATAAGCAATAAAATTATAAGCCATCCAGCTGTAATTCCTTCGAAGGAGAGAGAAACCAATCCCATACTAAAAATAGCACCAAATTGTAAAACCGAACCAATCACCCAAACCCATTTTCTGATTGGTTTTTTTCTAATATAACTTGCAATTAGTATTTGTGGAAGCATCGATCCCGATTCCCGGATAGGAACAATAAAGCTGATCAAATAAATGGGTGCGTTGACGTAACTCATTAGCCACGCTAATACAGTTTTGGGGTTACTGAGAGCATCTCCGAGTTTAGTAAATATATTGCTGATGATAATTAAGAAAAAATTTGCTGGAATGTATTCGCAAGCATCATCGGGAATGTCTTTACATACCCTTGCATTTTCTTCATTATTAATTAGTGAGTATGCTTTATCAAGTTTTTCAAGAATAGACTTTTTGGTCATTGTTACATAGTAAATTATTCAAAAAAAATCACAGCTCTAAATTACCAAAAGGAAATCTATTATTCTCGTGACAGACAAAATGATATTCATTGCATATTTTGTGAAAGTAGTAATATCTAATAATAATAGTAGATTATAAATAATATTGTGATGATGAGAAGAATAACTCTAAATACTAACAATTGATTTTTCGAACAATTAATAAAACTGCTTACAGCTTAATTATTATAAATATCAGTAAATGTATATCAGTTGAAGAAATTTGATTGTAATTCAAAAGTAGTAAATGGCATTACCTTATTTTATTAAGAAATTAGATATAATAAATATTATTATTTATTTTTTGTTTATAAGCTCAGAATAAAATAACTTGGATAAAAGCTTTTGTGGGGGAACAATGAATAGTAATTTGTTACATAATGTTGAAAAATTTATATATGAGTATTATGAGAAAAATAAAACTGAACATTTAGTTTATCATGATATTCTTCATACTACTGATGTGGTTAAATCATCTGAAAAAATTGGAATTGGTACCGGTTTAAATAGTGAAGAGATGGAAATACTTTTAGTATCTGCATGGTTTCATGATACAGGTTATACTATTGATAGAGAAAAGCATGAATCTGCTAGTGCTGAAATCGCATCTTCCTTTTTAAATGATGAGAATTATCCCCAAAAAAATATCGGGAAAGTTAAGTCGTGTATTTTATCTACAAAATATCCTCAATCACCTAAAAACAAAGTTGAAGAAGTTCTCTGCGATGCTGATCTTCAGCATTTAGCCAAGAAAAACTTTATAGAAAGAAGCGAATGGCTAAAAGTAGAAGAAGAAAAAATAAGTGGTAGTATCATCTCGGAAAATGATTGGTTTAATAACTCACTAAATTTTATTAGTAATCATAACTTTTTTACTAAGTACGCTAGAGAAAAATATGGTGAAAGGAAAAGGGATAATATTGTAAAGCTGCAAAAAAGAATTAAGAAATCTGAACTGAATAAAAAAAACAACAGACTAAAAGAAGAAAAGTTGGTTTTTGAAAAAGAAAAGTTAAAAGAGAGAAAAGAAAATTCTGGGAAATCAGATAGAGGGATTGAGACAATGTTCCGCAATGTTATCCGCACTCATGTTGAATTCAGCGGTATGGCAGATAGTAAGGCAAATATTATGATAAGCGTGAACACCCTAATACTAACCGCAATTGTAGCAGTACTTTCTCGCAAACTTGATTCTAATCCTCATTTAATAATTCCTACAGCAATATTTACTTTAGTCAGTTTAAGCACTTTATTTTTTGCAATTTTGGTTACCCGGCCCAAGATTACCAGCGGTCTTTTTACAGAAGATGATATCAAGAATAAAAAGGCCAATCTTCTATTTTTTGGAAATTTTTATAAGATGAAATTAGAAAAGTTCACTTGGGGAATGCTGGAGATGATGAATGATAAGGAATATCTATATGGAAGTATGATTAAAGATTTTTATTTCTTGGGACAAGTGCTAGGTAAAAAATATAAATATCTTAATATATGTTATGGAATATTTATGTATGGAATGATTTTAAGTGTTATTGTATTTGCAGTAGCAGTTTTACTTAATCAGGAACCAACAAACATTGGAAGCATAATAGACTGAAAAAATTATTAAAAATAATTTCAACTTGAAATAATCAAAAAATCAAAGCTAAAGTTAGAAATTATATCTCAATCCCAAATAGATTAAGAGGATTCTTCTGAACTAGCTATTGTTGCAACTAGATTAAATTATCTTTCAAAATGCACTCACCATAATCCCCCGACAAATAACAAAAGGAGATTAAATAATAATATTGTTAGCGGGATTTTCTTCTACTTCCTTTAATATCATCAATAATAGTTACAAAACTTGGAATTATAAACAAAGTAAGAAAAGTTGATACCAACAAACCAAACACAATTACATTTGCCAAAGGTGCCCACATTTCTGATTGCCCGCCAATACCAATTGCTAAAGGAAGTAAACCGGAGATAGTGGTGAATGAAGTTAAAATTATTGGCCTCAGTCTTAATCTTCCTGCCTCTATAACACTTTTCCAAAGTTGAAACTGTGAAAGATCATCTTCTTCTCTTCTATTATTTATAAACGTAATTAGAATTATTGCATCATTAACAACTATTCCGGCGAGTGCTATAAAACCAAACATTGAAACAATACTGAATGGATTATTAGAGATTAGTAAACCAAGCATTGATCCAATTATTGCAAAGGGAACTGTTGTTAAAATTACTAGCGGCTGAGAATAAGAATTAAACTGAGTTCCCAAAATCAAAAATATTAAAATTAAGCTAAGCATAAACAGTGATAGTATGCTATCAAATGCTTGGTTGAATTCATCATATTGTCCGCCGAAAATAAACGTAACTCCTGGAAACTGATCTTCTACTTTTGGAAAGAGGTCTTCAATTTTAGCACTTATCTTATCTAGTGTAATTATTTCATCATTTATATCACCGGTAATAAAAATCGTTCTTTCTTGGTCAATCCTTCTAATTTCAGTGGGCCCAGAAGTTATATTGAACGTTACTAAATCTCTTAATGATACAGTATTCCCTTGTGCATTAGAAATTTTGAGATTGAGAACATCATCAATTGAAGATCTGTATTTTTCATTATACTTAACCACAACATCAATCTCATCATCTGCGTCCCTAAATTCTGTTGCTACTATTCCATCAAAAGCGTAGCGTACATACATTGCAATTGTCTGAATTGAAAAACCAAACATTGCAGCTTTGTCCTCATCAATATTTATTTGAATTTCTTTTTTGCCTGGAGGGAAATTGTCTGCAACGTCAAATGCGCCCTTTATTTTTTTAATAGAATCTTGCAGAGTTAACGAAGCTGCTTTAATATTTTCTAAATATTTCCCCTGTGCTTTTATTGAAATTGGTTTGCCAACCGGCGGACCTCCGGAGACCTTTGAGAATTCTTGTGAAATTGCACCGCTAATATCAGAACAATTATTTCTTAATACTGATATTAGATTGTCAGTTGATTTGTTTCTTTCCTCAACCGGTTTAAGCTGAATGATAATCTGTGCTACATTTTTCTTTACAAGCCAATCTTCATCACTTTGAAGCAATCCCACATTAGTTACAACAGACTCAACATTTTCTTTAGATAAATTATATGCTTCTTCTTCATATTTTTTTACAATTCTGTTAGTTTCTTCTAAACTAGTACCTTCCGGAAATTTAACAAAGATACGAATCACATCCCAATCTTCATCTCCAAATAGCTCAACGCCAACAAGTGGAATAATTGCAAATGAAGAGAAGAGTACTACAACTAATCCGGCCGTTACCCAATAACGCCATCTTAAAACCTTAATTAAAATTTTAGTGTAATAATTACGGAGGACCTTAAAAAATTTCTTTTCACCTTTAGCATGAGCTTTCGATTTTTTTGTCCAGTCAGCATAATGCGATGGAAGAAGAAAGAAAGCTTCAAAAAGTGAAGCAACCAATGCAAGAGAGAATATTATTGGAATTATTCTCATAAACTTGCCCATTATTCCTGGCAGTAAGATGAGAGGGAGGAAGGCAGCGATGTTAGTTCCAATTGAAGAGAGAATTGGTCTTACTACTTCCTTTGTCCCCATTATCGCCGAATCGTATGAATTGTAACCTAAGAGCCGATATCGATGACAGTTTTCAACTACAATTATTGCATCATCAACAATTATTCCCAGTACCATTACTAATGCAAAAAGGGTATTGCCATTTAATGAATAACCGAAAAGGTCCATTAAGATAAAGGTTATGAAAAATGAAATTGGAATACCTAATGAAGCAAGTAGTGCATTTCCCTTACCCAAGAAGAAGTAAAGTATAAGAACGATTAAAAGCATTCCTGTAATTGCATTGTTTTTTAAGACATCAATTATTCTATTAATCCAAACAGCGTTATCATTTGTATAACTAAACTCAACTCCGGCTGGAACAGATGATCTATAACTCTCAACAATTTCTTTTATTTCATCAATTACATCTATAGAATTTGCGTCGGCATTTTTAGAAACAGAAAAACTGATTGATTTTTCTCCATTTAACCTGGAAAGAATAGTTAATTCTTCTCTTGTATCACTTACTTTTGCTATATCTCTAATTCTTACAAATTCATTGTTTGGAGCAGTTTTGATAATTGTATTTTTAATTTGATCAACATTTTCATACTCTCCAATTGATCTGATAAGATATTCGGTTTTGCCAATTGAGATATTTCCACCGGGTACATTAAGATTTCTACTTTTTAATGCGAAAATTATGTTGTCAAAAGTAACTCCCCGATTATTCATCCTTTCAGGGTCGGCTTCAATCCATATTTCTCTTTCTGCTAAACCCGAAACTTGAACTTTTGCAACACCGGGAGAATCTTCCATTTTGTCTTGAATTTCCTCGGCAATAAGTTGAGCATTAGCCTCCGGAATTGAGAATGACATGTTCACATTTATAAGTGGAAGAAAATCACTGCTGCTAAAGTCATCAACTAATGGGTCATCAGCATCCTCAGGAAAATCAATTTTATCCAGCTCAGATTTTAATTCATTGTATCTTTGTCTAAAATCATCAACGGAAATATCTTTAAATTTTACTAAAACAAATCCATAACCTTCGCCCGCAGTTGATTGTATTTCATCAATATCATCAACATCCTTGATCTCCGATTCCATTGGGTCAACAATTAAATTTTCTGTTTCAATCGGTGAGGCTCCGGGATAGGTTACTGTAATAAAAACCCAGTTGAATGAAACAGGAGCATTTAATTCTGTCGGCATATTATTAAGTGATATCCAGCCAAAAATAAAAAGTCCAATCATTAAAAGATTAACCAGAACAGAATTTTTAACAGAAAATTTTGCAATGTTCATTTAAACATCCTTTTTAGATAAAATATTTTACTAATCTAAAATATATATTTTAATATTGCGGTGAGTTTTATTTTATAAATATATGATAAATGTATGAAAAAGAGATTAGAAAAATAGAGTGATACAAAATTTTTCTATTGTGGAAAATATCTCAGATATTCAATAAATTGATATTATAAGATTTAGAATACTTTAAATCTCATTAAATATTTGTTTGTAATTCAATTTGATAGTCTCAGAAAATCACTAATACAATATAGATTAATCATGCTATCACTTTCCCCCAAGAATGCAAATCATAATTTTGTTTTTCTACTGGGTTATCTTTTTTTTATAGTTTCAAATCTTTCAATCGCCCAATCGGTAGTTTTAAATGAGGTAATGTTTAATACAACTGAAGCAAACAGTGAATTTATTGAAATATATAATTCAACCGAATCTCCTATTAATCTTCAAAGCTTTAAAATTAAGTATCACACAATTTCTCCTGATGAAATAATTTCTCTAAATTCTGACTATTTACTGTTACCGAATCAGTATGCGGTAATTTTTGAAGGTGATTATGATTTTGAAAATGGCATTTATAAAAGTCTAATTCTGGAAAATGTGTTGCTCTTTACTCTTGATGACAATGCGTTCGGCAGTGGCGGAATGGCTAATACAAGTGACCGTAAAATTTATCTTATTAATTCAGCCGAAGACACAGTAGATACTTACTTTTATTCAGCGGATAACAATAAAGATATTTCTGATGAAAGAATTGATTTTACAGATACTCTGTGGTCAAACTCAAAGATTATAAACGGAACTCCGGGTAAGAAAAATTCTGTTTCCAAAGTTCAATTTGATATTACAATAAGTAAATTCTATTCTGATAAGTCATTTGTGATTCTAGGAGATTCGATTAATCTTGGACTTCAATTAAAGAATATTGGTACTGAAGAGGCAAAAGACTTTTACATAAAAGTATATTTTGATGAAAATCTGAATAATAAAGGTGAGAGTAAAGAACTCATTTTTAATGATTTGATTCCTCAAATAAATACTGGTGATTCTCTAGACAGAACAATTCTCTTCGCGGAGCTGAAAGCGGGCGAAAATAAATTTATTGCTGAGATCGAATATCCGCAAGATGAATTTATTGAAAATAATACCAGTCAATTAACAATAAATGCTGTAAGCATAAACGAATTACCTGGAGATTTGGTAATCAATGAATTTATGTATGCCCCTAAAAATGATGAACCGGAATGGATAGAAATTTATAACAAAAGCGAAAAAGTAATTGATCTAAATAAATACCAAATTGCAGATAACTCCGACACTGTAAAAGTTTTTGATGGTAAATTCATATTGGAGTCAAAGAATTATGTGGTGGTTTCTGATGATAGTTCAATTGTAAATATTTATCCAAATATTGAAAACTTTATAATTGGAAATTTACCCACACTTAATAATTCAGGTGATGTAATTGCATTGCTTGATTCTCTCAATCGTGTTATTGATTCACTTACTTACGATACAGATTGGGGAGGAAACAACGGCAATTCACTTGAACGGATTGATCCTGCCCTACCAAGCGCAGATAAAAATAATTGGAAGGAAAGTAATTTCCCCACTCCGGGATATATAAATAGTGCAACACAGAAAGAATATGACTTGGCAATTGACTCGGTGTTTACAAACCCCCAGAATCCTTTGATTGACACTAATACCAAGTTTGTCGTAAAAGTTAATAATATTGGGAAACAGCCGGTTGATTTTTCGATAAGATTGTTTGAAGATGCTAATGGTGACAGTCTTGCAGACAATATCGTTGAAACATCTAGCAAATTTTCTCTTCTTGCTAATGGTTCAATAAATGTAGAGTTGGAATCTGAAGTGCTAGTTACCCCTTCTCCCTCAAACTATATATTTTCATTAAACACAAATGATGATGACACAACTAATAATATGTATATATTTCAGCTTGCACCTACATATCCGGAATCATCTATTTTAGTAAATGAAATAATGTATTCACCTGTAAACTTCGAACCGGAGTGGATAGAACTTTATAATAACTCTATATATGATATTAACATAACCGAATGGTCAGTTGGTGATGTCTTAACAAATCCGGTTTATAGAAAAATTGAGGATCCATTTATATTTCCGAAGCAGAGTTATTTGGTCATCACTAAAAGCAGATCCATTTATGATTTTCATAGAAGCATCACATCAGCAGTTATTGAGCTCCCTTTTGCAAATTTAAATAATGATGAAGATGGTATTGTAATAAAGGACAAAAACAATAGAATGATTGATTCAGTAAGGTACACAAATGGTTGGGGAGGAACTTCCGGAAAGTCTCTTGAAAGAGTAAATATAGATTTTAGCTCAACAAACTCAAATAATTGGAAAAGTTCAATAGATCTGGAAGGAAGCACACCCGGCAGAATTAATAGTATAACCCCTAAAAATTATGATTTGGCAATAACTTCAATCAGTACAAAACCAAATTATCCTATCGAAGGTGACAGCATTAAAGTAGTAGTGAAAGTTAATAATTTTGGAAACTTCGATGCAGATAATTTCGGTTTAGAATTTAGTCACAGAGATAAATATAAAAATTATCTTATGGAAACCATTAACAACTTATCACTAGCTTCAAGTGACTCAGCGATAATTGAAGCAAAAATGAGAATATTCATTAATGACACAATAACTGTTATAGCCAAAATAGATTATGACTCTGATGAGGACAAAGTCAATAATTACCTTGAAAAAATTATTGTGCCGGGATTTAATAAAAACACAGTGTTGATCAATGAAATTATGTTTAAACCAGATATTGACAAACCTGAATGGATAGAAATAATAAATAATTCTGATAGTACCATCAACTTACAAAATTGGTTGGTTGGTGATTTAGCTAGTAATACTATAATTACAGAATCTCCAATACTTTTATTACCTGGGGAATATTTAGTAATCAGTGATATTTATTCTGACAATATTTTTGATAATGATTTAAGAGTTTTACAGACTAGTTTTCCAAGTTTAAGCAACACAAAAGATGCAGTAATAATTTATGATTTTAGGAATGCAGTAATAGATAGTGTCTATTATGAAGTCTCCAATAATTTCAACTTATCAACTTCATTAGAAAGAGTAAGTTTGGATTTGCCTTCTACAGACTTTACAAACTGGATATTCTCATTGTCAATAAATAAAAGTACACCAGGAAATCAAAATTCATTTATCGATATTCCGGAATACTATTTTGATGATGTTGTTTTTACAGAAATAATGTTTAATCCATCAGAAACTAATTCAGAGTTTTTGGAAATATTTAATCATTCGGAGAAACCAATCGAAATTGGTGGTTGGAAAATTGAGGATGAAGAAGGAGAATATTTCCATATTATCAATGAGAGCTTTTCTTTAGAACCAAATAACTATTTTGTTATAGCTGCTGATTCTTTAATAATTGAAAATTATAATTGGTTAGAAGGAAATGATAATATATCAATATTAAATTTAAGCTCATTGAATCTGACCAATGCTGGTAAAAAACTCTACTTAAAAGATCTCAGAAATAATATTATTGATTCAGTTGAATATTCAGAAGCTTGGCATAATTCAGCCTTAACAGAGACTAAAAATATTTCACTCGAAATAATCAATCATAATTTGAGTAGAAATAATGGAAGCAATTGGAGCAGCTCAGTTAGTGAATTTGGGGCTTCTCCGGGATTACAGAATTCCATTAATGTTGAAAACATTTCAACAAAAGCTAAACTTGAAATTACACCAAACCCATTTTCACCGGATAATGATGGTTTTGAAGATTTCACTCACATAAATTATAATCTTACTCAACCTGTTTCGCAAATCAGAGTCAGAATTTATGACAGTAAGGGGAGATTTATCCGCTCATTAGCAAATAATCAGCCAACAGGTTCAAAAGGCACAATTATTTTTGATGGACTGGATAGAGATAAAAAACCGCTGAGAATTGGTATTTACATAATTCTTCTTGAAGCCATAAATAGCAATAATAGTATTGTTGAAGTGATCAAGGAAGTTGTGGTTGTTGCAAGAAAACTTTAATGTATAATTTATCACATATATTCTAAATTATTTTTATTATGTTTGCATCCTAATTAAATTAAAAACTATATAAAATACTGGAATATTATGGGAAAAATAATTGCTCTTGCAATGCCAAAAGGAGGCGTTGCAAAAACTACTTCTGCTGTAAATCTGGCTATTGCATTAGCCGAAAAGCAAAAAAGAACTTTACTAATTGATGCTGATCCGTCAAATCAATGTGCAATTGCATTTGGTTTGCCCGATGATCCGGAGATAGGAACCTTATTTGATGTAATGAGCTACACAAGAAATTGCGAGGAAGCAATTAACACTACGGAAAATCCCTATTTTGATATTCTTCCATTTAAAAGTATTTCTTACGAAGAAGAATTATTGTTGAATGAGTTCAATAATGATACTCAGTTATTTGAAAATCAGATCAAGCCATTTATTTCCGGGTATGATTATGTGCTGATCGATTCTCCGCCAACATTGGTAGGCATGACAGTCAACGTTTTACATATTGCCGACTCCATTTTAATTCCAGTGAAGAGCAGTATGTTCTCAATTGCTCCCATAGAAAAATTTCTTAAAAGAATTGATGCTGTTTCGCACAGCAATAATCCAAATTTAAAAGTTGAAGGTATTTTTCTTACAATGCATGAGATAAATACTCGTGCTTCATTTGAAGCTAAGAAAGAATTGTACAGACTTTATCCGAATTTAATGTTAACAACCGCAATACCTAAAAATGTTGCTGCTGAAGAAGCTTCTTTTAGAAAAGATCCAGTGATAATTGTTGATCCGCATGCTAAATCCTCTTTAGCTTATAGACAATTAGCAGAGGAACTTATTGAGCGAAATATTTCGGTTGGCGGTGAACAAATACAAAGTTTTGCCGATACAGAATATTTAGAGGAATTATAGAAATTTAATCATCGCTTTCAGGTAATTCAAGAGCTTTAACTGAACCAATTGCCTTACCGGCAATTCCTTTAATTGAACCGTACATGTTAACTGTGTTGGTTACAACTTTTTCAATTTGCTTTTCACGGGTTTTCCAAATTCTCAGCATTGATCTTTTTTCACTTTCCAAATCTTCCTTCATTTGTGTGAAGCCTTCTACAATTGCTTCAATCTGGAACTTAAATTCGTTGCTGGTAAGAAAATCGTAAAGCATGCTCATTTTATCACCTTTGTTTTCTTGAGAAACCAAAGCATTACTAATTTGGATTATGGATTCTCTTAAAACAAAACTGAGTCCTTTAAATTCTTCAAAAGTACAGATCCAAATTCCATCCTTTAATCCCATTCTATCCATTTCAGAAGGCATTGCATCAGTTACAAGAACACCAATATTTGCTCCTTTTTCTCTAATATCTTCTTTGAATTTTTCAATCCAACTTTTCTGAAAATCCTTAGTTCGTTTACTTTCATAATAAATTGTACCGCAATTTTGCTTTGCTCTTGTATTCACCATTTGCAGGCAATCAGCTCCTCTAGCTCCTTTTTTAACTTCATCAATTACATCTAATGGGAAATTATTTGTAAGCCATTCTTCAATTATTAGTTCTTGAACTTCTCCTTGCATTTGCATTGAACCTTGTTCTTGCTTTCGCTTCATTTCTTCAACAAGTTTCTTTTGATCTTCAATCTGTTTTTCATATTCCCTAAGTTTCAGTTCAACTTTATCAGCTTCACTTTTTCTAATTTTTTCTTTTTCTTCAATTAATTTTTTGTTTAATGATTTTTGAGCCTCAGCTTCAATACTTTCTTTAAGTTCTTCTTTTTCTCTTTTTAACCTTTCAATTTCAGCTTTACTTTTATTGAGTTCTTTAATCTGCTCAGACTTTTCGTTCAACTCTTTCTGGAGTTCAGCGAATTGTTCCGATTGCTCATCTTTTAATTTTTTCTTTACTTCGGCAGAGAGCTTTTCTTTTTCTTCTTTAATCTTTTCAGCTAAACGTTCATTGAAAAGTTCACTTTCATTTTCTTTTTGTTTTTCAAACTCATCCTTTTCTTTTTTTAAGGTTTCAGCTTGAGTATCAAACTTTTTCTTTTCTTCAGCAAGTTTGGCATTGAATTCTTTTTTAAGGTCTTCTTCCAATTGATGTGAAATTATATCTTGAACATCTATCTCTGTTCCGCAATTTGGGCAGGTAATTTGTGTCTGGTTTTTCATTGTTTCCTTAATTTTTCTCACTAATATAGCAAATTTGTAAAATTCTTAAGTCGTCGTAATTTGCTTTTCCGTTTAATTCATCATAAACTGGCTTCAGATAATTAGATCCAACTTTTTCAAACGCCTTAAGAACTTTCTTTATTTCATCATCATCAATAGTTATCAAATCAATTAGCAGTTCAGTGTTTATTTTATTGCCTTCTTGAACATATTTAACTAGATGACCAATAACGGTATTTTGATTCAAATTTAACTCGTTTATAAAATCTTGGAAGTTATTATAATTTTTGAAAAGTTTTCCAATTTCTTGATGTCGTATCTTACTCCTTCTTGGCTTAGATAATTTTGAGGATCGCTTCAATTTTAGTTTCTCTTTTAGTGAATTAGCATTACTATACTTTAGTATTATAGGTAAAAATTGTTTAGCGTATCTTTTATATTTAAGTTCACCTACCCCATGAATATTTCTAAGGTTAATTTCAGATTGAGGGAAATAGGTGGCCATTTCTATTAAAGTTTTGTCGGGGAAAATAACATAGGGTGGTACATTTGCTTTGTCGGCAATAGATTTTCTTTTGCTTCTTAATAATTCAAATAACTGTTTATCATATTCCAGCTCAGCTTTTGATTGAGAAAAAATTTGGAGCTCTTCTTCCATTAATTTACCGCTGACTTTCAAATTACCCTGCAGCAATTCATTACCGGTATCCGATATTTTAAGACTTCCATATTCAAAATCTTTCAGCAGTAAATTCTTTTGAACAAACTGACGTGAAAGACTTAACCACTGTTCTTTAGAGAGATCTTTGCCAATTCCGTATGTAGTTAAATTTTGATGATTATTAGTTATTACCTTTTGTGCTTTTGAGCCACGCAATATATCTACAATGTGTATAGCTCCGTATATTTCTCCGGTACGTTTAACACAAGACAAGAATTTTTGAGCTTCTGTGGTTACATCGACTAATCCTTTGGTCTCTTTAATACAGTTATCGCACATTCCGCAATTTTGTGCTGTATGGTTTTCACCAAAATAATTTAATAGTGGAATTCGGCGGCAATCATAAGATTCGGCAAAACCAACTAATGCATTAAGATGCATCTTTGCAATTTGTCTTTCTTTATCTTCTTTTTGATCAATAAAATAATTGATCTTACTAATATCCCCATATCCGAAAAGTAACAGACAGTGTGCCCTTAAACCATCTCTACCCGATCTTCCAATTTCTTGGTAATATGATTCTATATTTTTGGGGAGATCATAATGAATTACAAATCTTACATTTGGTTTGTTTATTCCCATCCCAAAAGCAATTGTGGCAACAATAATTTGTATGTCATCTTTTATAAATTCTTCTTGATGCTTTTTTCTTTCGTCGTTAGATAGACCGGCATGATAAGGACGGACCGAGAAATTTAGATCGTGTAAATCTTCATTAATTTCATCTACTTGCTTACGCGAAAAACAATAAATTATTCCCGATTGATTAGGATACTTGTTTAAAAATTGAACTGTTTGAGAAAATGGATCAGATTTGGGGGTAATTTGCAAAAAAAGATTTTTGCGATTGAAACTAGCAATATACTTTTTAGCATTTTTTAGTTTTAAACTTTTAATAATATCATCTTGAACCCTCGGAGTAGCGGTTGCTGTAAAGGCTACGGATACAGCAGACTTAAATTTTGTGCTGATTTCCGCAATTTGCCTATAGTCGGGACGAAAATCGTGTCCCCACTCTGAAATGCAATGTGCTTCATCAATAGTAATAAAATCAACATTTACTTCAGAAAGAAGTGCCAAAGTTTTTTCCAAAGATAGAGTTTCGGGTGCTAAGTATAATAATTTGGCTTTCCTATTTCTTATCTTTTCTTCATTTATTCTGTAGTCTTCCGAGGAGAGCGAACTGTTTAAGAAAACGGCATTTACTCCAAGTTCGGTCAATTGTTCAACTTGGTCTTTCATTAATGAAATTAATGGTGAAATAACTATCGTTAATCCTTTAAAAATCAATGCAGGTATTTGGTAACAAAGCGATTTACCGCCACCAGTGGGCATTACTACAAGAGAATCTCTTTTAGATAAAATTGTGCCGATTATTTTTTCTTGAAGAGGTCTAAATTCATCGTAGCCGAAAGTATTTTTAAGAATAGTCTTTGGATTCATCACTGGAATATTTTTAGAATTTAAAGAATAAAATAATAAATGTATCTTACTTGCTCAATTACTTAATGGTGATAAATCAAATAGGTATCATTCTGGTTTTGTTTTTGCACGTCACCTTGCTATTTTTGAATTCAATCAAAAGAATATTAGGATTAAATAATGAGAAAAAACAACATCATTTTAACTGCAATTTTAACATTTATATTTTTTGTCGGCTGTCAGCAGAAATCAAAAATTAAAGATTTAATTGAGCCATTAAAATTAACATCCGGAAATAAAGATTCAGTTGTAATTAATGATTTATATTATGCTGATAATTATAATATTACTTTTAAAGAAAATGAAAATGTAAAGGTTGAAAAGAAAGATAACATAATTTACCTAAAGCCAGATTCCTCTTTTGAAGGAATGACACTCCTAGAGTTTGAAGTAGATATGAATGATTATCAAATTCCAGTTATTTCTAGTAAAGAAAAGTATTATGAATTTTCATTTAAGCCGGATAAGGAATACAACAAACTGACATTGTTTGGAAGTTTTAACGGATGGAACCGAACGAATTTACCAATGACAGATGAAGACAGCGATGGAACTTATGAAGCTACCGTTGCACTAGATCCCGGTGTTTATCAATACAAATTTTTTGGTGACGGCGAAGAGATTGTCGATCCGTTAAATCCAAATAAAATATCTAATGGTATGGGCAGTTTTAATTCAATCCGCACAATTGATGACCCAAATTCCCAAAAATTTTATTTGCACATCGACGAATATTATTCTAAAAACCCTCAATCCACTTTTTCATTTTATATTGAAGATGAGCTACAGGGAGAATTAACAGATAAAAACGTTTTTGCTTTGTTGGATAACATAAAAATTCCGGATGATAAAATTAACCTCGATGGAAAGTATATAAGTATTTATTTCAATTATGATGAGTTGGAGAATCAAACTTTAAGAGTTGCAGCATCAAAAAATGGAAGAGTCTCAAATATTCAAACAGTAAAGCTAGAAAACGGAAAACCAGCAGGTAATTCCTCTTTTTCTTGGAATGATGCAATTATTTATTCCTTAATGATTGATAGATTCGAAGATGGAGATCCCAAAAATAATAATCCGGTCAGACATGACTCTTTATCTGACAAAGCTAATTATATGGGCGGCGATTTACAAGGCGTTATGGAAAAATTGAATGAAGGATACTTCGATTCACTTGGGATTAATGTAATCTGGATATCTCCTGTATTAGATAATCCTAATGAAGCTTACAAAGAGTATCCCGCACCGCATAGATATTATTCAGGTTATCATGGCTATTGGCCCATAAACTCTAAAACTGTTGATGAACATTTTGGAAATTTAAATGATGTTAAAGGATTTGTGAATGCAGCTCATGCAAAAGGAATTAAGGTTCTGTTAGATTTTGTATCGAACCATGTGCATAAAGAACATCCTTACTTCCAAGAGCATCGCGATTGGTTTGGTCAACTTGAATTACCTGACGGAAGATTAAATTTAAGATTCTGGGATGAGTACCGCCTTACAACTTGGTTTGAGCCTTATCTTCCTTCATTTGATTACTTGGGTTCTGAAGAAGCATTAGAAGAAATGACTGACGTTGCAGTTTGGTGGCTGAATGAAACCGGCGCTGATGGTTACCGTCATGATGCGGTTAAGCATGTACCAAATAAATTTTGGCGAAGACTTAATGAAAAAATTAAGGAGCGGGTTGCTGCAAATAGAGAATTACCTGTTTATCAAATTGGAGAGACTTTCGGAAGCTACGAACTGATTAGCTCTTATGTAAATAACGGACAGTTAAGTTCACAGTTTAATTTTAATCTTTATGATGTTGCATTGCCGACATTTATTAGAGATGAAGCATCTTTCAGCGGATTGGACAAAGAGATGCAGAAAACATTTTCTGTCTATGGTGTTAATCATGTAATGGGAAATGTAATGGATAG
>CAYXXW010000015.1:0-23207 GCA_964469115.1 uncultured Melioribacteraceae bacterium | reverse complement strand
TCCACAGTTGGAATACCATTTCTGTATTCTCTGCAGAAAGGTTTACATTTTTCGTACTTAACTTTTCCTTCGTAATCTCTTCCATCAACCAACAATGTTGGGCATCCTCTATATTTTTCACTATCACTACCATGATCAATTTTTGATTGTATAAAATCAACTTCAAAATCTAACTTTGATATTGCACTTTTAACATTATCAACCATTTCAATCGCTATAGGACAATCAGATACATATTGAACTTCTACACTCAACATTTTGTGCAAGACCTCTGGCTTGTTAAAATAAAATCTTTAATTGAGTCCTTTGAAGGAATTCCATTATGGTAATACCTACATGCTAAATTTGGGGATTCAGGTTCTTCCAAACTTTCAAAATCTGATCCATTAATTATTAATGTTGGTGATCCTCGGAATTTTGTCTCCATAGCTTTTTCTGCTGTCTCAACTAGAACCTCAAAACACTCAACTTCAATTCCTAACTCAATAATTACCGTATTGGTATTAGATATCATTTTTTGAGAATTTGGACATCCCTCAAAATGTTGGATCTCAATTTTAATCATAAAACCACTTATTTTTTTAACCAATTTTCCAAAGTACTTTTTGTAGGGATTTTTCCTTGACTTAATACTTTATTATTAACAATTAATCCTGGAGTCATCATCACACCAAGATCAGCAAATTCATTTAGATCAGTTACTTTAATAATTTCTGCATCTAAATTGTTTTCTTTAACCACCTCGCTACAAAGAGAAGCTAATTTTTGACAATTAGGACATCCACTTCCAACAACCTTAAATATTTAACATTTTGTATCTCCACTATTAAAATAAATTTCCATAAATCATACCGGTTAATGTTGACATAATTACAACTAGAATTACATAAACCAATGTTTTCTGTGTTCCAATTACACTTCGGATAACTAACATATTTGGTAAGGACAAAGCCGGACCGGCTAACAATAATGCTAATGCAGGCCCTTTCCCCATTCCACTACTAATCAAGCCTTGCAATATTGGTATTTCGGTAAGTGTTGCGAAATACATAAATGCGCCTGTTATAGAAGCAAAGAAATTGGAAAATAATGAATTTCCACCAACTAAATTTGCTATCCATTCATTTGGAATTATTCCATTCCCACCTTCAGGTGAACCTAATAAAAATCCCGCAACAAGCACCCCTGCAGCAAGAAGCGGCATAATTTGTCTAGCAAATCCCCAACTTTCGCCTAACCATTCATTAGATTCGCCTTTACTAAATGATAAAATAATCGTCAGCACTATAACTGCTGATCCAAAGGGAATCAATGGTTGAGAACTAAATATAATCGAAAGTATCAGTACAATAACACTTCCGGTAATTACAAAAATCTTATTAAGCTTTAATATAAATATTAGAGAAATACTAAAACCAATTCCCAGTAATCCGGTAAGTAACCACTTGTTGGATGAGATCCAAAACCATAAACCTTCAGTGGTATCTGGTTTTCCCCAGTTTGCGAAAACTAATATGCCGACGAGAATAAAGAAATGATACCCAGTTTGCCATATCGGTCTACTCTCTTCAGGTTCAGGTAAAGAAAGTTGTGCTTCAGCCCGTTCTTTTTCTTCTTTTCTAAATATGAAACTCATTATTAGGCCAATTATAGCACTGAATGATACAGCCCCAATTATTCTAGCAATACCAAGCTCAAATCCTAAAACTCTTGCAGTTAGTATGATTGCTAAGATATTAATTGCTGGTCCAGAATATAAAAATGCTATTGCTGGTCCAAGACCTGCACCCCTTTTATGAATACCAGAAAAAAGCGGGAGAACAGTACATGAACAAACAGCGAGTATTGTACCTGAAACTGAGGCAACTAAGTAAGCTACCCATGGCTTTGCACGGGCACCCAAATATTTTACTACTGAATTTTGACTGACAAATACTGAAATAACTCCGGCGATAAAAAAAGCTGGGATTAGACATAATAATACATGTTCTTGAGCATACCACTTTGCGAGACTAAACGCTTCATAAATTGCATTTTCAAATGATTTTGATTCTATTGGCATGTAATATGCGAATAGAAAGAATCCTAAAATCCATAAAAAACTCTTATACTGTTCTTTCCAATTCAAAATAATACCTTTGCTCCATATATTTCGTTACCTAACAAAATATGAAGAAAAAAAATTTTCAATTATTACAAATAATATCTCGGTTAAGTTTTGTTACCTTTTCCATATCTTTGATTACTTGATTATTGTCGTTGATCCAGAAATCCAAACTAGACAAAATTGAATTAATTCTAGAGTCAGATGGTCGGGGATTAATTTGATAATTCACCCATTTACCATCTTTTTGCTCAATAATGAAGTCAGATTCCCTTAATATTTTCAAATGCTGAGAAACTGTAGAATTTGCAAGCTGTAGTAATTCTCTAATTTCACATGCGCATAAAACTTTAGATTGCAAGGCCTTAAGGATTCTTAATCTGTTTTTATCTGAAAGGGCCTTAAATATTTTTGTGTTATCTTCCATGTCTCATTTCGTTATTTACCGAAATGTATTAAATGCTAATCGAAATTCCAAATTAATTTTTATTCAATTTTTAAATAATTCAAATTCATATATTTGATAAAAGATCGTTTGGTTAAAATTATTTATATTAGTGTAATAATAAATAAGAGCGAACATGGAAAAATTAATTAATGATAAAGATTTAAATATTTGGGCAGATTATATAATTAACTATTCTCTCGAAGGAGTTACACCTGAAGATATTGTAATGATAAAAGGTGAAAAAATATGCTGGCCCTTAATTTCCGTTCTTCAGGACAAAATATTTGAAGCTGGCGCTGTCGCAGATATTAATTTAGTTCCACCGGATAATGATAGAGGGAAAGTTTGGGGTGCTTCAATTGCTAAGCATGGAAGTGTTGAACAAATAAATAAAGTACCGCAATGGCAAATTGACCGATATAACAATATGACAAAATTTATTGAAATACTTGGCACGGAAAATCCGGAATTGTTTAAAGGACAGAATGATGAGCTTGCTCAAGCCATTATGAGAGCTGATGAACCAATTAAAAATATTCGACTTAATAAACCGTGGGTACTTACTCTTTTTCCAACTGAAGCTTTTGCAAAAATGGAAGATCTTACCCTTGAAGAATACAAAAATGTAATTGTAAATGCTTCAACTGTAAATCCTCAACTTCTTGAAGACATTGAAGAAGACATCTATCAAATTATGGATAAGAGTAAAACCATAAAAATTGAAACAGAGCATCCCGAAACTAAAAAACTGCTTCAACTAAAAATGGATATTGCTGATCATTATATCATTAAGTGCACTGGTAAAAGAAACTTTCCGGATGGAGAGGTTTATACAAGTCCTGATACAAACACAGTTGAGGGTGAAATTTTTGTTGATCTTCCAGTTTTTCAAGGTGGTGCTTTAATCCAAGGGATTTATCTAAAATTTCAAAATGGTAAAATTATTGATTATTCCGCTGATAAAGGAAACGAAGCATTAGCAAAGATAATTGAGACCGACGAAGGTTCTCACAGATTGGGTGAAGTTGCATTAGGAATGAATAATGGGATTGAAAAAGTTTTGAAACACCCTTTATTTGTTGAAAAAGTTGGTGGTACATTGCATATTGCAATTGGTGCTAGTTATCCGAACTGTTACAATACGGATGAAAAATCACTTGATCAATATTTAGCTGATGGAATAATGAATAAATCAGCTCAGCATGTGGATATCGTTACTGATTTTCGTCCCGGTGGGGTTGGAAGAGCTGTCTATTTTGATGATGTAAAACTTGAACAAAAAGATAATATTTGGGTTGTACCCAAAAATGCTTGATTCTATAAAAGGATAAATATGAAAATAAATGTGAATTCAGAAATTGGTGAAATTGAAGGTGTAATTATTCATACACCCGGTCCCGAAGTTGAAAATATGACTCCGCAGAACGCTGAACGTGCTTTATACAGTGACATTCTAAATCTGTCTGTTGCATCAAATGAATATTCTCAATTTAAAAAAGTTCTCAAAAAAATTACAACCGTTTTTGAAGTATCAGATTTATTAAAGACTGTGCTATCAGATGAGCAATCAAAGAACGAACTTATTAGTAATATTTGTAAAAATGAAAATGTGGAAAATATTTATGAGGAACTGTTAGTAAAATCTTCGGAGAGATTAGCAACAGAGTTAATTGGAGGAGTACCAATTACTAAAAACAGTAACCTTACTAATTTTTTAAGTGAAAGCAGGTACCAACTCCAACCGCTTCATAATTTTTTCTTTACTCGGGATGCATCCATATCTATAAATGACAAAGTTTTGATTGGAAAGCTTGCAAATAAAGTACGAGAAAGAGAAGCTCTAATAATGGAAGCTATTTTTAACTGCACTAATATTTTTGAAACCAAAACAATAAATCCAAGTAGTTCTTCTAAAATTGAAAATATTACTATTGAAGGCGGTGACATATTAATTGCTCGAGAAGATATTATTTTAGTGGGAACCGGTGCACGAACTACGACTCAGGGAATTGACTACTTGATTTCAAAGTTTAAAGAGCAAAAAAAGGATATGAATATTATTGTGCAAGTTCTGCCAAAAGAGCCGGAATCTTTCATTCATCTCGATATGGTTTTTACTTTATTGGATAACGATAAATGCTTGGTTTATCCTCCGGTTATTTTTAACCAGCATGCATTCGAAACTGTTCACATCTCAATAAAGAATGGCAAGGTGAGAAGAATAAGCGAACAAAAGAATTTACTGACTGCACTTTCTAAATTGGGAGTGAAACTTGACCCAATAAATTGCGGGGGAAACAAAGATGAATGGACGCAAGAACGTGAACAATGGCACAGCGGTGCTAACTTTTTTGCAGCTGGTCCCGGTAAAATTTTGGGATATAGTAGAAATGAATATACAATAGATGAAATAAACAAAAAAGGATTTGAAATTTTTACAGCAAAAGATATTATTAGCAATAAAGTTAAGCTTCATAATTACAATAAATATTTAATAACAATTGAAGGTGCTGAGCTTGCTAGAGGTGGTGGCGGATGCCGCTGCATGACAATGCCTGTTAGCCGGAAAGAATTATAGGAAAATCATTTGACTGAACATCTACTTATCGGACTTGCTGCAATTATTGTATTTGGGGTTTTTGTCCAATGGATTTCTTGGTACTTTAAACTTCCATCAATACTATTGCTTTTACTGTTTGGATTTTTTGTCGGACCAATCACCGGCTTATTAAATCCGGATGAATTTTTTGGTGATCTTCTCTTCCCTTTCGTATCCATTTCAGTTGCAATAATACTATTTGAAGGCGGATTAAGTCTAAAACTATCCGAACTAAAACCGGTATTTGGTATTGTAAGAAATTTAATAACAATCGGGACTATTATTACTTGGTCGCTTTCCACAGCTGCAGCTTATTACTTTATAAAATTGCCTTTTATGTATTCTCTTCTTTTAGGCGCCATTTTAGTTGTTACTGGACCTACTGTAATCATGCCCATACTCCGCTTGGTTAAACCAAAAGGGCAAATTAACTCTATATTAAAATGGGAAGGGATAGTAAATGATCCCATTGGTGCAATACTCGCTCTTTTGGCTTTTGATATTATTATTGCTGCTGGTGTTGCCGAAGCAACTTACACAGCTATTTTAATTGCAATTAAAACTTTTGTAATAAGCAGTTTGATAGGTGTTTTAGGCGCATTTGTTTTAGTTTACTTGATTAAGAAAGATTATATTCCGGATTACCTGCAAAACCCGGCAACTCTTGCAACTTTAGTTTTAGTGTTTGCATCCTCTAACTTTATTCAAAGTGAGAGTGGTTTGTTTGCCGTAACACTTATGGGAATTTATTTGGCTAATCAGAAGCAAATTCTTATTGAACATATTATTGAGTTCAAAGAAAATTTAGGAGTACTTCTTCTTTCTTCACTTTTTATTGTATTAGCAGCAAGATTAAAAATATCTGATCTGGAATTAATAAATTTTGGTACTCTACAATTTATAATAGTTTTAATTATAGTTATAAGACCGGCAACAATTTTCTTCTCTACTTTGGGTTCCAATTTAACCTGGAAAGAAAAGCTTTATTTATCATTCATGGCGCCTAGAGGAATTGTTGCGGCAGCTGTGGCATCAATTTTTTCTTTAGAGTTGGCAATCAATGGATATGAAGGTGCAGAAGTTCTTGTTCCTATTATGTTTATTGTAATAGTTGCTACAATTTTGGTTTATGGATTAAGTGCAATACCTTTAGCAAGAGTATTAAAACTTTCAGATCCCGATCCCCAAGGGATTTTAATTGCCGGTATAAATAACGTTGGAATGCAGATATATAAAGTTTTACAGGAACATAAAATTCGAGTGTTATTCGTTGACAATAGTTGGGATAAGGTTACACTTGCCAGACAACAAGGCTACGATACTTGTTTTGGAAGTATTGTTTCGGAAAAAACTATTGAACAAATAAACTTGGAAGGAATTGGTAAGTTTATTGGCTTTACACCTAACAAAGGTGTTAATTCATTTGCTGCGATTTATTATGCAAAAATCTTTGGTAACTCAAATGTTTTCCAAGTAAATACAACCCCAAATCTTGAGCAAGATATTTCTAAGGGAATGAGACGAAATTTTTTATCCTCACAAAATTTGAATTTTCCAGATATTGAAAAATATGATCAGTCTTTAATAGTAAAAGCAAATAAAATAACAACCGAATTTACCTACCAAAATTTTGTTGACAAATATCAGCAAGGACTCATGCATCCACTTTTTGTTTTAAGTGAAAACAAATTAAAAGTCTTTTCCGATAAAAATGACTTTAAACCAGAAAAAGATGATTTATTAATAAGTTTAATTTTTGAAAATAACCAAGAAGAAGAAGTTTTATGAAAAAATATTTAATTATCGCTTTTGTAATATTATTCAATACAAATTTTGCTCAAAATTTTTATGGAACTGAACCATTTGCACACACTTACTCCATTGTGGCGATTGATACACTAACCGGTGAAATGGGCGTAGCAGTTCAATCCCATTGGTATTCGGTGGGAACAATAGTCTCTTGGGGTGAAGCCGGTGTTGGAGTTGTTGCTACTCAGTCATTCGTTAATCCATCATTTGGTCCGAGAGGATTAGAACTATTAAAACAAGGTTTAAATGCTAAGCAGGTATTAGATTTAATGATTGACAATGACGCAGGCAGGAATGTGAGACAGCTTGCAATTTTAGATTCAAAAGGTAAATTAGCTGCTTTTACGGGAAAAGACTGTATTGACTATGCCGGTCATAAAATTGGTAAAAACTATTCTGTTCAGGCAAATATGATGCTGAACGAAACTGTTCCAAGTGCAATGGCAAATTCTTTTGAGAATTCTACCGGCTCCTTGGAAGAAAGATTAATGTTAGCACTTGAAGCTGCAGAAGCCGAAGGTGGAGATATCCGTGGGAAACAATCTGCGGCGTTATTGGTTGTTAAACCGGAAACAACTGGGCAATCTTGGTTAGATAGAAAGGTTGATATTCGAGTCGATGACCACCCGGAACCGCTAAAAGAATTGAGAAGAATTCTAAAAGTCCACAAAGCTTATGAACATATGAATAAGGGTGATTTGGCAATAGAACACAATGATATGGATTTAGCAATGAAGGAATATTCAGCTGCCGAGAAATTGTTCCCCGAGAATGAAGAAATGAAATTTTGGCATGCCGTTTCCCTTGCAAGTATTGGTAATGTTGATGAATCACTTCCGTTGTTTAGAGAAGTTTTTAAGAAAAATATAAACTGGAATAAACTAATTCCAAGGTTAGTAAAATCAAATTTGCTGATTGTTGATGATGAGTCACTCTTTAAAATATTGGAACAGGCAGAATAAATGTTGATATTTATAAAATTTATTCTTACGTTTGAAATAGATGAGGAACTAAACATCTTAAAAAAAGGGTTTATCTTAAAACCGAAAAAACATTAAGAAATAGCGAATCATCTAGGAAGATAAGTTATACTTCCTTTTAAAAACGTTACTCACGTTTTGTGAGAGGAGGTTGTTAAGCCTTCATTAAAATCAGGGGATGATTTTTATGAGGGCTTTTTAATTTTAAACATATCTCTCCAACTTAAATTTTTCGCCAAGATATAACTTCTTAACTTCCTCATCAGCGGCTAGATCTTCGGCTCTTCCCTCTTTGAATATCTTTCCTTCTATTAAAATGTAAGCTCTATCAACAATACTCAAAGTTTCGTGAACGTTATGGTCGGTAATTAAGATGCCAATTCCTTTGTTTTTTAGGTTAGCCACTATACTCATAATGTCTTCGACTGCAATTGGGTCAACCCCGGCAAATGGTTCATCGAGCAATATGAAATCCGGATCCGTTGCAAGCGCACGAGCAATTTCAGTCCTTCTTCTTTCACCGCCGCTTAACTGAAATCCTTTGCTTTTTCTTATATTTCCTATACTTAGTTCATCAAGCAAACTTTCCTGCTTTTCTTTTCTCTCTTTTTTATTAAGATCAAGCATTTCTAAGACAGCCATAATATTATCTTCAACACTTAGTCTGCGGAACACCGAAGCCTCTTGAGGAAGATATCCTATTCCCATCTTCGCACGCTTATACATTGGCTGTTCAGTAATGTTGGATTTGTTTAGAAACACTTTACCGCCATTTGGCTTAATCATTCCAACAATCATATAAAAAGTTGTTGTCTTTCCGGCTCCGTTTGGTCCAAGTAATCCAACAACTTCACCTTGTGTAACATTTACGGAAACTTTGTCCACAACTGTTCGCTTCTTGTATATCTTTACTAATTCTTTACTGCTAAGTGTTGATTTATCCGGCATAGTTTACTTTAGTTTATTTTTTAGGAATATTGACTTAAATTTAAAACGATCTGGTTTATTCGGATATATAAAAAATGAAGGAAGTGTAAAACTTTTTTCATTGTTAATTACTAAATTTTCGGGATGAAACTCACTTATTGGACTCCCAAAAAGTTTAACTTCACTTACTTTGCTATCCTCAAAAACTATAACAATTTCATTTGCACTTGATTTTAAAAGCCCGTTAGGTTCTTCTTCTTCATATAAATAGTATATACTTAGTACATTCCCATTTACTTTTGTCTGCGAGAGTTTGCTATTTTCGAAACTCAAATGAATTGTATCGCCAGACATTTGATTATACCTAAACTCATAAGTTGAATCTTGCGATATCAAAATAGCATCCTTAATAATATCTACATTCTTAATTTTACTGCTATCCAAAGCTATATAAATAGAATCCCCTATTATCTGGCTGTTTTCATACCACAAAACCGGAGTGGATTTATTTTCTTGCTTAAAAATTTTAATCTGCTCTCCTGAACGGCTATAAATTGTAAAATCATTATTAGATAAAAACCCGCCTCTGATTATTTGAACGGAGTCAATTGCGTAAAGGCTTTCAGTACTATCATTTCTAGATTCTAATACTTTCGACTTAATAAACAGTGTATCAAATTTACCATTATTTAGTTCTTCAATTTGAGTAAGGAAAGGATTGCCCAATATTTTGGTAACATTCTCCAGTTTATTATCTACTAGAGTATCACCGAATATTGTTAAGTTGTTCTCATTGCTTTCAACAATTACGTTTCCAAATCCTCTAGAAAATCTTGTATTCCTAAAATGAATTAAACTATCCGCTTTAATATTGGAAGCAGTATCAGAAACAACAACACTTCCAACGGCAATTATTTCCTCAATATCTTTTTTGTAAACAAGACTTTGGGAACTGAGATTAGTGACTGAATCCCTAAAGTTCACATTTCCATAAAAATTAGCAATCTTGGTTTCAAGGTTATAATTACCTTTGTCAGCAGTTAAATCCATTTTTCTGTTATTGAGGTGAACGGAAGAGTCGCTCATTGCAATTCTAGAGGTTCCAAAATATTTACCGCGTTCAGTTTTTATTATTACACTATCTTGAATAATTACAACATTACCAATTAATTCAGCATTATTTGCTGCAATAAACTGAATAGCTTTATTACATGTAATTGTAACGTCATCTTGGGTAATTACTACATTGCCGATAACTTCTCTTAGACTTCTTCCATCAACCACTTTCCCTTTTAAGCTGTCTCCAACAATTTTTAGTTTACTAACATTTTCTTGTCCGTAAATAATTATAGAAGTGACAAATAAGATCCAAATTATATTTTTAGTTTTCCGGATCATTCATCATCCATGGTGGTAATGTATGTAATATTAAAAATTGTGTAGTTGGTTAAGTTCTGATCGGACTCAAATCCATAACCTTCTATTATTTCTTCTTCCCTAACAATTCTGACAAATTTATCAGTTACTATTTTTTTTGTTTTGTTTTTCCAGATTAATTCATCAGTTGTAAGAGTTACTCCGCTATCACTAACTGCAACAACATTTTCAACTGCGTACATATCTTGCGTTAAATCATCAATTTTTCCTTTTAAAGATGTAAGTGTCGAAGTTTTAATTTCTTCTTCATTATAAAATTCTATCTTTACATTCTCTAGCAGTTTTTCATTCTTATTACCGATAACCTTAATGTTATCTGCGTATAGAATTGCTTTTAGTTTCCCTTCTTCGGTAAAAGTTATTTTGGCATTTTGACTTTCTTGATCGGGTAATTCTTCACTGATAATCGATTCGTCAATTTGAGGCTTTAATTTTTTTTCGGAGCAGTTAGTTAAGAATAGACTAGTTAAAAAAAAATATATCAGATAGCGGTTTTTCATCTTCTCTGCAATCCTAGCTTTACAAGATCGTGTAGATGAACTAAACCAACGGGTTCATCTTTTTCATTTACTGCAACAAGAGAAGTTATATTGAAATTCTCCATTTTCTGCATGGCAAATGAAGCCAGCAGATCGGCATTGATTGTTTTGGGATTTTTCGTCATTAAATCAAGAGCTTTAAGATTACTGAGATCCAGTGATTTTTCAAGCTGTCTTCTTAAATCGCCATCCGTAACAATACCAACTAGTTTGTTAGTTTGATCAACAATACAAGTTGCACCGAGCCGCTTATCAGTCATTTCTAAAATTGTATCTTTAATTGAGGAATTCTCATTTACAATCGGAAGGTCATCATCCTTGTACATAATTTCTGCAATTTTTAATGAAAGTCTTTTGCCCAAACTTCCAGCCGGATGAAGAAGAGCAAAATCATTTTCGGTAAATCCTCTAAGTTCTAAAACTGCGATCGCTAAAGCGTCGCCTAAAACCAATGCAGCGGTAGTTGATGACGTTGGGGCTAAATCATAAGGACAAGCTTCTTCTGTTACGCTAACATTTAAAACAATATCGCAATTTTTAGCCAGAACTGAGTGAGGATCACCAAGTATTCCAACAATTTTAACTTTCATTCGGTTGAACATTGTGATCAAATTATTTAGTTCTTCGGTTGCGCCACTTTTAGAAATTATGATTGCAATATCACCTTTTCTTACCATCCCCAAATCACCATGTAGAGCATCAGTTGGGTGCATATAAATTGCAGCAGTACCAGTAGAGTTTAACGTAGCAACTATTTTCCTTGCAATTAGACCCGACTTTCCCATTCCAGTGAAGACAATTCTACCGGCAGATTTGTAAATAAGTCTAACTGCTTCCACAAATGAATCGTCAATTCTTTCAAGCAATCCTTTAACAGCTTCGGTCTCAATCTGTATTACTCTTTTACCCTTATCTAGTATATTTTTATCAGTCATTCAATAACCTTTAACAATACTATCTATTTGCTGAACTTTCATTAACAAGTTTTCTAATTTGTCTATATGAAGCTGACTTCCGGCATCGCTTAGTGCATTAGGAGGATTGGGGTGTACTTCTAAAAATAAAGCGTCAATACCAACAGCGGCAGCAGCTTTGCTTAACGGTTCAATAAATTTTGGTTGCCCGCCTGTTACATTTGAGTTACTTGGCATTTGAACAGAATGAGTTGCATCCATTACAACCGGATAACCAAGTTCGTTCATAGTAATTAATGAACGCATATCAACAACTAAATTATGATAGCCAAATGAAGAGCCTCGTTCGGTCAATAATATATTGGTATTTCCAGTACTTTCAATTTTTTGAACTACATGCTTCATATCTTCAGGAGCAAGGAACTGACCTTTCTTAACATTAACAATTTTCCCGGAGTTACCAGCAGCTATTAGTAGATCTGTTTGCCTGCATAAGAAAGCCGGAATTTGCAAAATATCCACGTATGGAGATATTGATTCAATATCTTTTTCGGTATGTACGTCCGTCAAAAGTGGAAAATTGAATTCATGTTTTACTTCTTCAAAAATTTTTAATACTCTATCAAAATCAATTCCAGTAAAAGAATTTAGGCTTGTGCGGTTTGCTTTTTTAAAACTCGACTTGAACACAAAAGGGATATTTAGCTTTGAAGTAATCTCTTTTATTCTTTCCGCAGTTGAAATAATCATATCTCTATTTTCAATTACACAAGGGCCTGCAATCAAAACGAAAGGAGAATTATCTCCAAAAATTATATTGTTAATTTTCACCATAGATTAACCAGCCTTAAACAAATCATTTTGATTGCTAACATTTTTTTTAGTTTTTCCAAAACGTACGTAGGCTAGATCTGTTGCCTCTCTGCCTCTTGGTGTTCTTTGAATAAACCCCTGCTGAATTAAAAAGGGTTCATAAACTTCTTCCAAAGTTCCGGGATCTTCATTTACGGAAACGGCTAAAGTGCCAAGACCCACCGGACCGCCTTTAAATTTTTCAATAATTGTGAGTATAATTGCTTTATCCATTTCGTCAAGGCCCAAATCATCAACTTCTAAAGCAGTTAAAGCTTTTTTTGCAATGGCTAAGTTTATCAATTCTAGTCCTTCAAAATCAGCAAAGTCCCTAGTTCTTCGCAATAGCCTATTTGCAATTCGGGGTGTGCCTCTTGAGCGTTTCGCAATTTCCTCTGCAGCATTTTCATCAATAGCAACTTCTAATATTTGGGATGAACGCTTAATGATTTTGCTTAATAAAACGCTGTCGTAATAGTCTAATCTTGATTTAATACCAAAACGGTCTCTTAGGGGAGCTGTTAACAATCCTGCTCTTGTCGTTGCACCAACCAATGTATATTGAGGCAGTTTAATCTGAACGGTCCTGGCGCTGGGACCACTGTCAATCATAATATCGATCTTGTAATCTTCCATTGCTGAATAAAGATATTCTTCAACAACAGAACTTAGTCTATGAATTTCATCAATAAATAATACCGAGTTTTCTTCAAGATTAGTTAGAAGTCCGGCAAGATCGCCTGGTTTTTCAAGCACCGGTCCGCTGGTAGTTTTAACTTTAACCCCCATTTCATTAGCAATAATATTTGCTAATGTTGTTTTTCCTAATCCCGGTGGACCAGTTAACAAAACGTGATCTAAACTTTCCCCTCTTTTTTTTGCTGCACCTATAAAAACTTTTAAGTTATCAGTTATTTTCTTTTGACCGGTAAAATCGGAAAATACTTTCGGACGTATTGTCTGCTCAAAGTTTCTCTCTTCTTCATTTACAATTGGATTTGTGCTTTCTGATTCTCTCATAAATTATATCTTATTTAAAACTATTTTTCGTTTTCTGATCAGTTTAATTTTACCGCTATAATGAACAATTGCCAACATTGCTGATAACATTAAAATTACCGCAGCTAAAGTTTCTAAAGGATTAAAACTTCTTGAAAAGTACTTGTAAAATCCAGGGAACCATGCTGATCCATACAAAATTACTACATGAATTACATACAGCATTAAAGTTTTCTTACCGGTTTCTTTAATGATCTCAGGGATAGTATTAAACTTACGAACAATAAAAGCCATAACTCCATTTAATAAGATAACAGAACCGACTCTAAGAAAAACAATACCAGTACTGAAAAACCAATATTTAATTTCATCAAGAACTGCTGCTTCTATTTCAAATAAAACAAATGATATTAAAATTAACGAAATTCCAATTGTAGAGAGCATAAAGGAAAATCTTTTCTTTGCATAAATCCCATCATTCTTATAAAGATAATTTCCGAGTAAACCGCCTGCTAAACCATAAACCAACCAAGGGAATAGTGGAAATAATGAACCGTAACTTCTTGTTAAATAAGATGACAAATATTGCGGTAAAAAAATATTCCATTTAACTTCATTGACAATTGGACTTACCAAAAGTAAAAACATAATTATTATACTGAATAAGAAGTTCATACTTAGATGAAGACGTTTTGATAAAAAAGTAATAGCTATAATTGCAATCATACCAAAACCAATGAGGTGAAGAGCATCAACGGCAAAAAATATGTCCCATTGACCTTGACTTACATATGTAAAATCAAATATTCTGTAAGTTGGATATCTAAGTAAATATCCAATTCCAATTAGCATTAACCCGCGTTTTAATCCTTTTTTGATCCTTGGATTTTTTGTGAACTCAAAATCTTCTGCTTTTAGTAAGTAGGTAAAAATCAATCCGGCTGTAAACATAAAAATTGGAGCAGTAAATCCGCGTAATGTATTCCAAATTGAAAATGTGATTGAATCCATTGTTCTATATTCATCGGCCAAAAATGTATCTACAGTATGCCCTTGAATCATCATTAAAACTGCAAAGGCACGCATGATATCTACATAGATTATTCTTTTAGAAAAAGCATTCAATTTAATAATATTCGTTTTTTAGTTAAGTTATAAAGATAATCAAAAAAGTGAGGATAATAAAACACAAGGAATATTGAAATTTTAGCGGAGACTTTAAATAATTAAACTAATTCATAAATTTTAGATTGGGTGATTTAGTACAATTCTGTTAGAGGTTTTTCTAATTTACTTTCTACACAAATTCTCTGGGATGTTCAACAACCCATTTCTTTAAAAAGTCAACCACTTCATTCATAGATGCTCCGGGAGTAAAAAGTTCACCAACGCCCATTTCTTTTAGTTTTGTCAAATCATTTTCCGGAATAATTCCACCGCCAAAAAGTAAAACATCATCTATTTCATTCTTTTTCATTTCATCAAGAATTGCCGGAAAAACTGTCATATGTGCGCCGGAAAGAATACTAATTCCAATTGCGTCAACATCTTCTTGAACAGCAGCACTTACAATCATTTGTGGAGTTTGACGTAAACCGAGATAAATTACTTCCATCCCTGCATCACGCAAGGCAGCAGCAATTACTTTTGCTCCTCTATCATGACCATCTAATCCAGATTTCGCAATCAGTACTCTTATTTTTCTTTCCATCTTAATTCCTAACAATTTTGATTAAGAAAATTCAGATTCGTGAATTCAATAAAATCAGTATAACAAATTTATGGCTTTAATCTAAGTAATTTTTCTTTTTTGCAAAAGCTCCAAAAATTCCACCGGTATGAAGGAATAACGTATTGCTCTTTTTCTTTGACCTTATAAAATTTTCATAATACGCTGTAAATGCTTTCCCGGTATAAGTGGGATCAAGCAATATTCCGGTTTCTCTAAAGAATTTATTGATTAGTTTAATTTTATCCGGGCTAATATTTTTATATCCTTCTTCTGAATAACCTTCAATAATTTCAATATTTTTCATGTTTGCTTTTACGTCAAGTCCAAACTCTTTGATGCATTCAGTTGTTAATGTTTCGATCTCGTCATAAACTTGCTCTTTGGTGTCCAGTACAATTACAGGAAATATTTTTAGGTTTACTCCTAAAAGTGCACTGCCTAAAAGTATTCCGGAAGCCGTACCGGCTGAACCATTTGCAAATACTATCCCTTTAATTTTTTTAAGATCGATCTGTTCATTCAGTTCTTTTACAAAATTTATGTATCCCCAAATTCCAACAATTGATGAACCTCCAGAAGGTATAACATAAGCTTTTTCCTTTTTTTTCTTTAGAACTTCGCTTTCCGCTATCATTATTTTATAAACATTTTTGTATTCTTTTTTGGTGAGAAATTTTATTTCTGTGCCCGTAAGTTTATCTAAAAATAAATTGCCATCTGGATTCTGATTCTGATTTCCCCATAAAAATAATTTTGACTTAAAACCTAGAGAGGTTGCCGCAATACAAGTTGCACGAGCATGATTCGATTGATCTCCTCCTGAAGTAAAAATATAATTACACTTTTTCTTTTTTGCATCATGAAGAAGATACTCCAATTTCCTAACTTTATTTCCGGTCAATTCAACTCCGGTTAAATCGTCTCTCTTAATTTGAAATTTGCAGCCATCAAAATTAATGTTCTGAACCGGTGTTGGAATATTTGCCAAACTGAGTTTTGATGGAATTCTCATATTTTTTTCCCCACGCTAATATTTTTATAATGCAAACGCGCAATATCCAAATCATCTTGTGTGTCAACAGACAGACTTTCAAATTCAGTAACAACTACTTTAATTTTCATATTATTTTCAAGCATTCTAAGCTGTTCAAGCTTTTCATACTTTTCTAAATCAGTCGGTCTTAAAGATGTAAATTTTAATAATTCCGGTTTTCTGTAAACGTAAAGTCCAATATGCTTATAAATATCTGCTACACGCAATTTTTGACTATCAGAGACTGAATCACGGACATAAGGAATTGGTGATCTGGAAAAGTATAATGCATAATTATTATAATCAAAAACCACTTTGGGAATTGAAGGAGAATTCAACTCACTCGGTGAAAATATTCTTTTAGCTAATGTCGAGATCGAAACACGCTTATCAAATAGTAAAGGTTCAATTGCTTCGTCTATCATAGTTCCTGGTATAAATGGTTCATCGCCTTGTATATTCACAATAATTTCTGCTGTTGATAACTTTTGAGCAACATAAGCAATTCTATCAGAACCGGTTTCTAATTCCTTCGGTGTCATTTGAACTTCAGCGCCAAATTTTTTTGCGGCTTCATAAACCCTTTCATCATCAACTGCAATAACTACATCTGAAAGTAATCTTGATTTTTTAGCGCTCTCGTAGGTATGCTGCAGCATTGGCTTACCGCCAATATCTACCAAAGGTTTACCTGGTAGCCGAGTTGAAGCAAATCGAGCTGGAATTATTCCTATTATCATAACTAATTTTTATTTGCTCTGACTAATAACTTTTGGCACTTTAAAGTATTCTGAAGATTTGTCGGGAGCGTTCTTAAGAGCATCTTCCCTTTTGGTTGACTTCTTAACTTCATCATCTCTAAAAACATTTGTGTTTTCAATCGGATGAGATAGAGGTTGAATATTTTCTGTATCAAGTTCGTTCAGCTTATCAACATAATCAAGCATTTTGTTCATTTCACTTGTATAGTTTTCCAATTCTGACTCATTAAACTCTAATCGAGCCAGCTCAGCTATTTTTTTTACATCATTTTTTGTTACTGACATTTTATTCCCTATTTAACAGTAAGATTATTTATGTATGCCACCCTATTTTTAGTTGAGGGATGGCTGTAGAAAAACCATTCAACCAAAGGATGAGGATCTTTATCGCTTAAGTTTTGCTCAGTCAATTTATTTAAAGTATTTATAAACACTTCTTTCTTATTCGTTGATTTTATAGCATATTCATCGGCTTGATATTCATGTTTGCGGGAAAGGATATTTGTCAGTGGTGTTTGAACCAGACCAATAATCATTCCCCATAAACTTAAAATTGGCAATGCAGCAATTTCTGTAATTTCACTAAATCCAAACCAGCTTAGTGAATTTGAGTATAAAACAGAAATTATGTAGAGAGTTAAAAAACTGGTAATGGTTCCAACAACAAGATTTATGATGATGTGTTTATGCTTGTAGTGCCCAAGTTCGTGAGCTATAACTGTTTCAATTTCATCGTTGGTAAAATCACTTGTAAGAGTATCACCAAGTAAAATTTTCTTTGTTTTTCCCAATCCGGTAAAAGCCGCATTTGCTTTTTTAGTATTCTTACTCATGTTAAACTGAAAAATATTTTCAACCTTCATGTTAACATTTTGAGAAAGTTTCATTATTCTTGATTTCAGGTCTTCATCTTCAATTGGTGTTACTTTATAGAATAATGGTAAAATTATAATTGGAACTATTTTCGATAAAATTACTGATACTATAAACAATAAAATTGAAAATGGCAGCCACCATAAACTTCCGTAACTTTCTAATACATAATAGAAAATTAGTAATAAAGGAATCCCAATTACTCCACCTACAAGAGTAGCTTTAAAATTTTCCCAAATCCACGCAAAAAACTTTTGGTTAGATAAATTATACTTATGCTCTAAAATAAATTCTGTGTAGAAATTAAGAGGAAAAAATAAAACAGACATTGCAATTCCAGCAGCTAATACAAAAACTAGTAAAACCAAATAAGGATTTGTAACAGATTGCTTAATGTATTCGACAAGACTTTCGCTATATCCCAGAGCCACAAATAGAAAAATCAGAACAAAGGTGACAATTGTTTTTGAGATATTGAAAAATAGTTTAATATTATTATATTTTTTTGCGTTCATAGACTCATATTATTTTATTGTTTCAAAATTAAGGTTTTTATCAGAATTGTTCAGTTAATTTTAATGCATAAAAAAAGCCGCCAAATAGTGACGGCTTTAAAAATACTGAAATTTAATTCTACATTTCTTTTTCTGCAGTTAACTTTTTATCTTTCTCAAACACACCATTTAAAAAATCTTCATTGGTAATATAGACTATTCCGTCCTCATCGTGAGGTTCGCCAAATGTTGAATGGACCGATTTTAATCCGCCGAGATATTTTCTTACATCACATAAGTAAACAAGATCACCAACATTTGCTTTCATTATTTCCATTTCACTCTTAGAGAAGTTAGCCGTTTCTTCTTCGCCTTCTTTAATTTTCCAATTTACAATAACTTTCTTCCCTTCTGCATCGTTTATTTTGCTTCCCTTGAAAAATTCTTTAGCTTGTGCAACTGACCAAACAGTGAGACCATTAATCTGTGCAACGGGATCATAATCAATAAAGTAAGTAGAGACAATTGATGTACTGAACATCATTATTGCAATACCAATAAATTGGATAGAAAGCGGAGCAAGATTGAAAAGTACGATTATAAATACCAAAATTGATACTGCTAATAAAATATAAACCGATACCTTTCCATTATCTTTACTTTTTAATGATTTAACAATTTGTTCTTGCTGAGCTGTAGTAACGGTTACTATAACTGCCGCAACCACACAAACGAACATATTATAAAGAGCTCGAATATAGGAATATGGATGATCCGGATCCATATGAATTCCATGATCAAAAGGTATTATGACAGTTGGATCGTACAATCCCACAATCATTAATGCAACTCCACTCACAAATGTAGCAATAACTGCTGCTGGTGTAAATTTTCGCCAGAATAAGCCCAAAAATATTGCGACAACCAAGGGCGGAGTTAAAGTTGAATGGAAATATCCATGCGCCTCATAAACTGTTGGGAAACTCTTAAAAGCTAAAACCGAGAGTACCCCTAATGCAGTGATTACTACTGATGAATATCTTGCCGCAGCTAATTCCTTTGTATCAGTTTCTTTTTTGGAAAGAATTTTTCGTTTAAGAAATTTTTTAGTCGGTCTGTAAACATCATTAATATAGATAGCCGCAGTTGCATTAATGAGAGTATCAACGGTTGACATAAGTGCCGCAGTAAGCGCCGCCATAATGAAACCAAAAACACCGGGCAAAGCGACAATATTGGCTACCACCACAAAAATTTGATCGGGTGAAGTATTGGGAGGGACTAATTCCGGATTGGATATAGATAATGCTTTCCCAATCCACCCGGCATTACCAACAACAATTGCCGAAAGCGGCAGCATAAATAAAATATTAAAAGTTGCTGCCTTTCTTCCTTCATCAACACTTTTTGTTGCCATGAATCGCATGATCAGTCCCATATTCATAAACAAGAACCCAATTGAGCCGGCAACACCATCCTGCCAAAATATCCCCACAAAATTAAAACTGGAGGGTTCATTAAATTTAGCCAACGGCATTTGAAATTCGGTGGGCAAGAGATTCCAGAAAATATCAATGCCGCCAATATATGAGACTCCCAAAAAGAAGAGCAAAAATCCGGCGAAGAGCAAGATAAAACCCTGAAGTAAATCAGTGAAAATTACCGCAGTTTGTCCGCCGAATGTAATATAAATTCCTGTAATTACAGCAATTACAATTACAGCTCCCATTAGCGTAATCTGGTATTCAGATCCAAATAAACTGAAACTCTCCGGTAATAGCGGCATTACAGCTTTCCCAAGAGTAAGAAAACCAATTCCAATGTAACCGATCATGTAAAAGAGTAAAAGTATTGTAGCTAAAAATCTTGCAGAGGGACTGAATCTTTTTTCAAAATATTCAGGAATTGATCTGATCTTAGTATAAACAATAATCGGCAGCCACCCAAAAAGGAAAAACGGCAGAAAGAACCAATCGTTTATATAGGTCATTGTTGAAGATATTCCGTGTTCAAATCCTTTTGCGGAGTACTTTACAAAACTATGACTTCCAACTCCGGTTGCAACAATTGAAAAAGCAATTAGCCACCAAGCAAACCTTCTTCCGCCAAAGAAAAAGTCTTTAGTGCTTCTGTTATATCTACCAAAATAAGTTCCGAAGAGCATAATGACCAGAAAGTAAACCACCATTACAATCCAATCTGTTGAAGAGCCAATATTGTGAAAAGTCTGAATTCCTTGAGTTGTCGTAGTTTCCATATACCTACCAATAAAGTGCTAAAATTATAAAAAATGCATGAAGAACAACAAAATAGAAAAAGCCAAAAATTAAAACCCTGTACCAAAATCTGTGTTTTTTAATACCGAGATTAATTGCTCCGCTCTTTCTAATAATTACCATTCCCACTAAAAAGAAAAACCCTCCAACACCATACAAGTATAAGAAGGGTAACCACGTATCAAAAAATGAAAGCATATTAAGCCTATTGATGATTGTTTTGATATTCTATTATAAAATTACATAAGGGTAGATATACTTGCAAATTATAATAAAGAATTTATAATTATTTTATTAGGTATATATTCTTTATTTGAAAACACTGAGCAAATTTAAAATATTGCTTTTCATATCTTGTGTATCTAACTTTATTAATTAGATAATTTTAAACATAGAGAAATATAGGAGTAGTTAAATATGGGAATGATGGCGAGAATGCGAAGCCTAGCTCCATGGTTTATTATTGCCGTTGGTGGTCTTTTTGTTGTTTTTATGGTGCTTTCTGATTCTAAACTTGCAGATGTAATGGTAACAAGTACAAATAATGTAGGCTCAATCAATGGTGAAGATATTACTTATCAAGAATTTTCTAATTTGGTTGAACAATACAGGAAAAACCAAGTAGCTCAAACCGGACAAGAAATACCCGAGAGTCAGCTTGATGCATTTAGAGATCAAGTTTGGGACAATATCATTTCTCAAAAACTTATTGATGAAAAAATAAAAGAACTTGGTATTTTTGTTACTGATGAAGAAATTATAAGTACAATTCAGGGTCCAAATCCCCCAGAAATTATTACTCAGTATTTTATAGATTCAACAGGTAAGTTTAATCGACAAGCTTATGATCAAGCAATTTTAGATCCTAATAATAAAGAAGCAATGCTTCAAACCGAACAAGTTGTTAAACAGCAGTTAGTGCAGCAGAAATTAGGAACCTTTCTTAATGCTGCGGTAGTTGTAAGTGATCAAGAGATTAAAAGAAAGTTTGTTGAGCAGAACGTTAAAATGACCGCTGATTATGTTTTGGTTGATGCAAACACTATGGCAGATAGTGCTGTAACTGTAACCGAAGACGAAATGATGAAATATTATAAAGAGAATGATGAGGAATTTAAGGTCGATGCACAACGTAAAATAAAATATGTGCTCTTCAGTAACGCACCTACAAAGGATGATTCATCTGCAATTAAAAAGAATTTAGCAGCAATCGTTGAAAAATTAGAAGGTGATACTTCTACATTTAAGACCTATATTGAAATATATTCAGATCAGCCTTATTCTGATGATACAGTATCATTAAGTTTATTACCAAAGGTAGCAAGCAGCTTAATCGCCGAGTCAGATCCGGGTGCTATAATTGGTCCGGTTGTAACAAATGAAGGATATGTTGTTTATAAATTGAATAAAACCATAAATAGTGATGAACCATTGGTTCGAGCATCTCATATTTTAATAAAATCCGGTACCGATGAAGATGCAGCCAAAGAAAAAATTGACCAAATTTATAAAGAACTTATGAGTGGTGCTGATTTTGCAGAAGTTGCAAAAGAAAAATCGGAAGACGGCAGTGCTTCAAGCGGCGGTGATCTTGGGTGGTTTGGTAAGGGCCAGATGGTTAAAGAATTTGAAAATGCTTCTTTTAACGGCAGAATAGAACAAATACAAAAACCAATTAAAACACAATTCGGTTACCATATTATTAAAGTAACAGGAAAAAGTAACAAAAAGTATGTCGTTGAAAAAATTGTTAACGAAATTAGAGCCTCTGCGACTACACTTGATAGAGCCTATGATAATGCAAATGACTTTTCATACATTGCAGATAAAAATGATTTTGAATCTGAGGCCGAATTGCTTGAGTATGAAATTAAAGAAACTCCTCAATTTAAGGAAGAGACAAAGGTTACACCAGGGCTTGGGGCCAATAACGCATTGCTGAGATTTTCATTTGATAGTGGTTTGAATGAAATCAGTTCACCTTTCAAAGTGCCTGCAGGTTATGCTGTTGTAAAAGTTTCTGAAATTATCAAAGAAGGTAAAAAACCTTTTGAAGAAGTTTCAGCTACAATTAAGAGTAAATTACTTAGAGAAAAGAAACTTGATAGAGCTGTTAAAATTGCAAATGAAATTAGAGCAAAAGCTAGTCAAAGCGGAGATTTAAGTGTTGCAAAAGTTGTTTATGAGAAAGCTAGAGTTTCTACCGCAAGTAACTTTACTGCCGCCGGAACAATCCCAGGAATTGGAAGAGATTTTGCATTTGCACAAGCCGCTCTTGAAGCTGAATTAAATAAAATTACTGATCCGATAAGAGCTAACAGAGGTGCTTATTTGTTAAAGGTCACCGAACGCTCTGAAATTGATTCAACTCTTTATTCAATTCAGAAAAATTCTTTAAGAGATAATTTATTGAACCAAAAGAAAAGCAGA